>CBDUCD010000385.1:0-2980 GCA_965365535.1 uncultured Rhodothermales bacterium
TTCGACATGGACGATTGACTATTCGCTATTGACGAATTGACCATTACCATGATTCTTTTCGAGATCACGACTTCCCGGGTGCGCGTCGTGTGGAGCGGGGTGCCGCGCGCGGTGGTGGGGATGGAGGGCCGGCGGCGCCGCTTCGGGCTGCGCGTCGCAACGCTGGACGGTGGTACGGAGGGCGACGCGGCGGCGCGGCCCCGCGTGCGCGTCTCGAAAACGCAGCGCGTCTTGACCGAGGAGACCACGTACACGCTGTTCGTGCAGAGCCTCGACGGCAGCCCCGTCGCCCTCAGCCACGACGACCCCGTGCTCGTGGCCGCGCTGCAACAGCCGGCGCCGGGCCTGCTGCACGGGCCGCTGCGCGTGGGCAGCCAGGTGGGGCAGGCGGGGTTCGGCATCCGGCTGGGCGGCAGGCCGCACCTGTTTTTCCAGGTCGAGATCGTGCCGACGAAGCTCGACTACCGGCGCGACTACCACGCACTCGTCCAGTCCGTGGCCCATGTGGCTGGCAGCCTCGCGCTGCGCCTGGTGACGCCTACGCGCCAGCCTATGCAGGTGGCGCCCGCGCCCGGCGACGCCCTCACCGAAGCCCTCCTGCTCGACGCCCTCGCCGACCGGCTCGACGCCGCGCTGGAGCGTGCCTTCCGGCAGCCCCTCCAGACGCTGCGCCGCACGCCGCGCGCCGCCGCCGTGCACCAGATCCGCCCCGCGCGGCCCGGCGTGGTGCGGGCGCTGGCGCAGCACCCCGGCGCCGAAATGCTGGCGGCCCCCGTGCCCACGTGGCGGCTCGACACGCCCGAGCACGCCTGGATAGCGGCCCGCCTCCGGGGCCTCGACACGCGGCTGGCGCGGCGGGTGCGGCTGCTGCCGGCGACGCCGCGCGGGCAGGCCGCGCGCCTGCGGCTGGAAACCCTGCGGCGCCGCCTGGCGCGGTGGCTGGCAACGCCCCCTCTCGCCGCCGTGCCGCCGCGGGGCGTGCCCGCGCCGGCCACGCTGCGGCTGGCACGCGCGCCCGGCTACCGCGAAGCCGCCCGGCTGCTGGGGGTGCTCGGCGGGCGGCTGGGCGCCGCCCCCGGCCCCCTCCCCTTCCGCCTGCGCGACCTGCACCAGCTTTTCGAGTTTGCCTGCTTTCTCTCGACCGTCGAGGCGCTGGCCCGCGCCACGGGCTACGCGCCGCCGCCCGAAGCCCTCGTCGAGTGGGCGGGGGGCGGGCTCGACCTGCGCTTTAAAACGGGCCGCAACCGCCTGGCCTTTCCCCTTGGCGGCGGCGGGCGCCTGGTGCTGCGCTACGTGCCCCGGCTGGCGGCGCCCGGCGCCCTGCTGCCCCAGCGGCCCGACCTGCTGCTGACGCGGCTCGCGCCCGGGCAGCCGCCGCGCCGCTACGTGCTCGACGCCAAGTACCGGCTGGACGCCTCGCCCGCGGCCCTTGCCCGCTACGGCCACCCCGCCCCGCCCGCCTCGGCCCTGGGCGTGCTGCACCGCTACCGCGACGCCATCGTCGAGCGCGGCGGCGGGCGGCGCGTGGTGCAGGCCGCCGTCCTCTACCCCTGGCGCGACGACGGGCGGTACGCCGGCGGACGACTCGCCCGCGCCCTCGGCGAGATCGGCGTGGGCGCCATCCCCGTGCTGCCCGGCGCCACGCACGTGCTCGACGCGTGGATCGCGCGCATCGTGGCGGGGGACGACGGGCAGGCCGCGGGGCCAGCAGAATAGCAGGCGCCCCCTCGCTACTTCTACTGCCGCGTGATTTTGAGATTGCTTACCAGCACCTCGGTGTTGTGGCCCACGCGGATGCCGTAAAGCCCGTCGGTAGAATCCAGCTTGCCCTCGCCAAGCACCGCCGCCCGGTCGTAGCGCGCCACCACGGTCCCGTTGATGGCGCACGCCACCGCGTCGCCATCAACGGAAACGGCGATTTCCTGCGTCACCGGGGCGCCCTCAGCGGCCTTGTGGACGGCGTCGTTCGCTTCGGCGCGCGGCCCGTTCATCTGGAACGGCTCCGGCCCGAAGCCGCGCACGATAAAGGTGCCGTTGCCGTACGCGGCGCAGTACAGGTAGCGCGGCGCGCTGCTGCCCAGCCCGCTGCCCGCCACGACGAGGCCGTAGGGATGGGGGTGGCCGCCCATCTTCATGTACGCCGGCTCGGTAAAGGTGGCGCTGACGGTGTAACGGTCGCCGGCCCGGTTGTCCGGGTGCCAGTAGGTGATCGTCGGGCCGGTCGTGACGTGGAGCGTGCTGTCCTCGCGCGTGAGGCGGGCGTTTTCGGGCTTCTGGCCCGCGCCGGCGTCCCGGGCGTCGAGTTGCGCCTGCCAGCCGGGCACGTGGATGCCGCCCTCGGCAACGGCGTGGGACGTTTCGGACTGGCCGAGGGCGGGCAGCGCGTGGAACGAGAGCGCCAGCAGCAGAACTGCCCGCGCGATAAACCGGGGATGACGCATAGCAACCTCGTGGAAAAAGGGATGGCGAAATCAGCGCGCCCGTCTAAAGCGCCGGGCGCCGGCAGGTTGCACCCGGCCCTACCCCGCCTCGCCGACGGCGCGGACGAAAATCTCGTTCAACGGCAGCTCGGCCACCTCGAAACGGTAAAGCTCGTCCACCGTGGCGAGCGCGGCGTCGAGAATGCGGCGCGGCGGCGTGCCATCCACGAGCTGGAGTTCGGCGTGCGTGTGCGAGCGGTCGGAAACGCGCACGGCGCCCTCGGCCACGAGGCCCTCGACAAACGAGCCGTCGCCCGCGAAGTCGAGCTGGACGGTGCCGCGCCCGTAGCGCGCCTTGACTTCGCGCAGCCCGCCCTGCAAAATGACGCGGCCTTTCGAGATCAGGCAGATGTCGTCGCACAGCTTTTCGACCTGCTCCATGCGGTGCGAGGCGAAAAGGACGGTTTTGCCCGCCTGCCGCAGCTCGAGCACCACGTCTTTCAAGAGGTCGGCGTTGATGGGGTCGAGGCCGGAAAAGGGCTCGTCGAGGATGACGAGGT
>CBDUCD010000386.1:0-2977 GCA_965365535.1 uncultured Rhodothermales bacterium
ACCTACGCCGCCACGGGGCGCGTGCCCAACTGCGTCAACATTGCGCAGCGCTCGCCCGCCACGCACCTGCTCACCGTGCGCCACCTCGACCGCGTGGGCGTGCTCGCCTCCGTGCTGGGCGAGATGCGCGCCGCCGGCTGGAACGTGCAGGAGATGGAAAACCTCATTTTCGAGGGCGGGCAGGCCGCCTGCGCCCGCATCCGCTTTACCGGCCAGGCCGACGACGCCACGCTGGCCCGCATCCGCGAGAAAGACCACGTGCTCGAAGCGGGCCTCGTGGAACTCTGAATGGGTGGGGTGGTGCGGTGATTCGCGCACCATCCCGGCAGCCCGTAGGGGCGCAATCAATCGCGCCCCTACCGCCATCGTCCGCCGTTCCGCCGTCGCCCGTCCACGCCATCACGTCGCTACCGTCCTCCACCCACCACCTCGCCACCCCACAACCCCACCACCCCCATGACCCCCGCCGACTACGGACGCCAGCACAACTTTTCCGCCGGCCCCGCCGCCCTGCCGCTCGAGGTGATGCTCGAAGTGCGCGACGAGCTGCCCGTGTTTCCGGGCGCGGGCGCCTCCATCCTGGAAATCAGCCACCGCGGCGGGGCCTACGACGCCATCCACGCGCGGGCGCAGGCGCGGCTGCGCAGCCTGCTGGGCGTGGACGATAGCTGGCACGTGCTCTTTTTGCAGGGCGGCGCCTCGATGCAGTTTTACCAGACGGCCCTCAACTTCCTGCCCCCGGACGGCTCGGCGGACTACCTCAACACGGGCACCTGGTCGAAAAAAGCCATCAAAGAGGCGCGGCGCGTGGGGCGCGTGAACGTGGCGGCGACGAGTGAGGATCGCAACTTCTCCTACATCCCCGAGCCCGACACGTGGAAGCTCGACGAGGGGGCGGCCTACCTGCACTACACGTCCAACAACACCATTTTCGGGACGGAATTCCACTTTACGCCCCCTGCCCGGGTGCCGCTCATCTGCGACGCGTCGAGCGATTTCCTGAGCCGCCCCATCAACATGGCGGCGCACGGCCTCATCTACGCGGGCGCGCAGAAAAACATCGGCCCGGCGGGCGTGACCGTCGTGATGGTGCAGGACAGCTTTCTCCAGCGCCGCAACGCCGACCTGCCGACGATGCTCGACTACGGCACCCACGTGGGCGACATGTTCAACACGCCGCCCGTTTTCGCCGTGTACGTCGTGGACAAGGTGCTGGGCTGGCTCGAAAAGGGCGGCGGGCTGGAGGCGATGGACGCGACGAACGGCGAGAAAGCCGAGCTGCTCTACAGCCGCATTGACGCGTCGGACTTCTACCGCGGCACCGCCGACGCCGACGCGCGCTCGCGCATGAACGTGTGCTTCCGCCTGCCCACTGAGGCCCTCGAAGCGCAGTTCATCAGCGAGGCGAAGGCCGAGGGCATGACGGGCCTGAAGGGGCACCGCAGCGTGGGCGGCATCCGGGCGTCCATCTACAACGCGTGCCCCCTCGCGTCCGTCAGAGCCCTCGTGCAGTTCATGGACGGTTTCGAGGCGCGCAACGGCTGAACCCTTGCGCCCGCGCGCGAAACCATTACCTTGCGGGGCGAGGCGACACGGACAGGCTGCCGGCGGATGGCGCGGGAGTGGCAGCGGCGCCCCTGCGGCGTACCGTCCGGCCCGGTGAAATTCCCGGCGCCCTCCCGGCGAGGCGCCGTTTTTCCATCCCTCAGCCCTGCCCCGCCATGCGTCTCCGCTACGCCTCCGCCCTCGCCCTGCTGCTGCCCGCCCTCGCGCGCGCGCAGGAGACGCCTGCCCTTTTCGCCGCGCCGCAGGCTTACAGCATCTACGCCCTTTTCGACGGCATCGAGGGCGAGTCTGCCGAGCGCGACCACGCCCGCTGGATCGACGTGGCGGCCTACAGCCACGCGCTTTCGAGTCCGGGCGCTGTGGGTACGGGCGGCGGCGCCGGGGCAGGCAAGGTGCAGCACGAGCCCGTCGTGTTCGTCAAAAACCTCGACGCGAGCAGCCCCGAACTCATCAAAGCCCTCAACACGGGCAAAAACATCAGCAAGGCCACGTTCGACTTCGTGCGGGCGGGCGAGCGGAAGTTCGTGTTCCTCCGCGTCGTCCTCGACGACGTGCGCCTGATCGCCTACAGCGTCTCGGGGTCGGCGGGTGCCGACGCCCTCACGGAAAGCATCTCCGTCGTGTACCGCAAAATCACGTGGACGTACACGCCCCAGAAACCCGACGGCTCGGCGGGCACGCCCGTCACGACCTCGTACGACGCGAGCACGAACACGGCCAGCGCCGTCGCGCTGTCGTCGTTCGAGAGTTTCAGCGAGCGGGATGCCGTCGTGTTCAGGTGGCGCACGCTGAGCGAGAGTGCCGACTACGGCTTCGAGTTGCAGCGCTGGCAGGACGGCGCCTTCCAGCGGGCGGCGTACGTGCCCGGCGCGGGCTGGTCGCAAACGCCGCTCGAGTACGAGGTGCGCATCCGCGGGCTCGACAAGGGCATCCACACCTTCCGCCTCGCCCTGCTGGGCGTTGACGGCAGCGTGGCGTATTCGGACGACGTGACCGTCGCCTTTGGCGTGCCCGAGGGCCGCGACGTGGTGGTGGAGGCGCCCTACCCCAACCCGTTCCGGGGCGCGGCGCACGTGGCCGTGGCCGTGGCCCGCGTGATGGACGCCCGCGTGGTGCTGTGCGACCTGCTGGGCCGCGAGGTCGCCACTCTTTTCGAGGGCGTGCTGGAGCCCGGCGGCGCCCGCCACTTCACCCTTCAACCCGACGCCCGCCTCGCCGCCGGCCCTTACGCGCTGCGCGTCGAGACGCCGGCAGGCGTGGAAACGCGCCTCGTGACGCTGCTGCGGTAGCGGTTGGAGGTTGGCGGTTGGAGATTAGCGGTTGGAGGTTGGCAATACGTAACACGCACCACGCAACACGCACCACGCACCACGCCCCCCACATGGAAAAAGTCAACCTCGAAGCGAAATTC
>CBDUCD010000387.1:0-2958 GCA_965365535.1 uncultured Rhodothermales bacterium
AGGGCCGGACGCTTCTCAGGAAGGGTCCGGCCTTTTTCCGTCTCCGCGCGGCGGCGGCTATATTTTGGGCGCCTCCACCTTTCCGAGACTGCCATGCGCCTGCTGCTCGTCTGCTGCCTTGCCGCCCTCGCGGGCGCGTGCGGCACTTCCAACACGGCCCAGCGCGCCGGCGCGCGGCGGGCGCAGCCCATCACGCTGCGCGTGCCCGTCGAGGCCACCTCCAACCCGCTCGCGCCCCAGGCCACCATCCAGCTTGTCGCCCGCGCCGTTTGCAGCGACCAGGCGCCGTGCGAGGGCTTTTCGCTCGACTTCCGCAATACGGGCGGCAACGACTTTTTCATCCACTACGTGCCCGTGACAGCAGACGTGGACGCCGAGCGCTTCGAGTGGCCCGACGTGACGCTCAACGAGCAGCGCCCCGCGCAGGCCGTGGGCACGTTTCTGCAACTGGGCGTGGACGCCCGCAAGTTCAGGCAGATCGCCTTTGCCCGCGACGTGACGTTCTACCTCGGCGGGACGCCTTTCGAGGTGGGCTACAAACAGCGCGAGCCCTTGCGCCGCCTGCTGGCCGCCCTCGAAATGGCGCCCTGATCAATCGCGCGGGCCGAGCGTGCGGACGACGACGCCGCCCGGCGCGCCACCCCCCGCCCCCGACGGGCGCAGCGTGTACGAGAACACCAGTTGGAGGTAGCGCTGGAGCGTGTTGGCCTGCACGTCCTGCACGTACAAATCCGTCACCGAGCGGCGGTAGTTTTCGTTCTGGTTCAGCAGGTCGGTCGCCGTCAGCCGGATTTCGCCCGCGCCGTTTGCGAACAGCTTTTTGCCGACCGTCGCGTTCCACAGCAGAAACGGCCGGCGCGCCTGATCCTCGTCCAGGCCGGCGTACGTCTGGTGGACGGCGTCGGTGCGCAGCACGATGCCGCCGGGCAGTTCGAGGTTTACCGACGCGTTCGTGCTCTGCGTGAGGTACCGCTGGTCGGCCGTGCCACTCGTGCTGCGGGCAAAGGTGATGGCCGAATTCGTGCCGACGGAGAAATCCACCTGGGGCGAGATGTTGGACGTGATGGAGAGGCCCGGCCCCACGTACAGGTTTTCCGTCGTCTGCACGGCGCCGTTGAGCAGGCTGGGCGTGCGCGTGTATGAGGTGAACACGTTGAAGTTGGCGTTCGACTTGAGGGCTTTGATGGGCTGCCCGAACGTCGAGAACAGGCGCAGGCCGTAGCGCCCGTCGAGGTTGGCGGGCCGCGTAAACTGCCCGCCCGGCGCCAGCACGATGCCCGGCGCCACCTCCGTCGGCGTGGTGGCCAGCAGGATGCTGCTGCCGACGTAATCGAACGAGTAGTCGCCGCTGAGGCCGACGATAAAGACGCGGCCCTCCTGGAAGCGGGCGCTGAGGTAGCGCAGGTTTCCGCTCAGGCGCGTCTCGGCGGCCAGCCCGGGCGTGCCCTGCGACAGCCGGAGCGGGTTGCTGTTGTCAATGGCGTCGTCGAGCTGTTCGATGGACGGCGTGTCGGTGCGGGCGCGCAGGCTCAGCCGCACGTTTTTCTGGCGCGACCAGTTGTAGCGCAGCTCGACCGTCGGCAGCAGCGCGTGGAACGTCTGCGCCCGGTCGGAGCGCGCGGGAAACGTCTGGTCGCGCTGCTGCCGGGCGATCTCGTAGTCGAGCGTCGAGGTGAGGTTCACCTTGTCGGAGCGGTAGCGGTAGCCGGCGCCCACGCGGTTGGTCGTCAGCCCGCTCTGCAACCGCGTCGAAAGCGTCGAGTCGAGCGTCGGCACGCCCGTCGTCAGGTCGAGGTATTCCTGGTCATTGTCGGTTTCGCGCCAGCGGAAGCTGTACTGCACGAGGGCCGCGTGCGCCTTGCCCCACGACTGCGAGGCCGTGCCCGAAAGCGTGTAGCCCCAGCCGTCCGAGCCCACGCGGCCCGACTGGTCAATGAGGCGCGTGCCGGGCTGGGGCGCGTACGTGGCGTTCGTGGTCTGCTGCTTCGAGGTGCGGTCGCGCCCGTCGTACGTCGTCGTCAGCCCCAGCGACACCGTCCGGTCGGTGGCGTCGAAGCGGTGGCGGAACAGCACTTCGTTGCTGAAGGAGAGGGCCGATTGCCGCGCCGTCTGCGACGTGCCGGAGAGGGCGAGCGTGTCGGCGCTGCTCAGCGTCGTGCCCAGCAGCGACGACGTGCTGCGGTAGCGCTGCGTGGTCAGGCGCGGGCGCACCTGGAGGGCGGTTTCGGGGCCGAAGGCCACGTTGAGGCGCCCGTTGAAGCGGTGGTTGCCGTTGCGCGTGTCGCCCGTGCTGGCCTCGTCGTAGCGCTGGCCCGCCAGGCTTTCCACGACGTACTGCTGGGCCAGCTGCTGGCGCAGGTCGTTGTCGCTGTAGTTGAAAAAGTAGCTGCCCGTGAACTCGGCGTTTTTCGCCCACCGGTCGGAGTAGTTGACGCCCACGGCGTGCGTCGTGGTGAGGCCGTTCTGCTGGGGCACGAAAAAGTCGCCGCCCCCACCAAAACCGCCCCCGCCGAAGCGGAAGCCGCCCCCGCCACCGCCGCCGCCCATCCGCACCACGCGCATCCCGCCGCCGCCCCCACCGCCCGAGACGCCCAGGATGTCCTCGATGGCGAAGTTCTGCTGGTTCACGTTGTTGGACTGCGCGATGACGTTGACGCGCTGCAGGCCGCGAATCACGTTCACATTGGCGCCCGCCTGGTACGTCTCGTCGTTGCCGTAGCCGCCGTAAACGCGCCCGAAGGCCGTGTTGCGGAAGTTCGCGCGCGAGACGAGGTTGATGGTTTTCTCGCGGTCGCCGTCGTCGAAGCCCGAAAAGCGCGACCCTTCGCTGAGCCCGTCAAAGGTTTCGACCTGCGACACCATCTCGGCGGGCAGGTTGCGCAGCGCCGTCGTCGGGTCGCCGCCGAACATGTCGCGCCCGTCGAGGGTGACGCGCTGCACGGCCTCGCCCTGCACCTG
>CBDUCD010000388.1:0-2951 GCA_965365535.1 uncultured Rhodothermales bacterium
TGCGCCCCCGCCCTCCGCAGGGCACCATCGTGACGTGCTGCCTGCCGTTCGGGGGTTGAGGTAGTGGTGGGTGGCGCGCGGGTGGCCTTTTCGTGGCCTGCTTGCCCTTACTGCCGCTCCCGGAACCACGCGACCGTGCGGCCCAGCCCTTCCTGCACGTCCACCGTGGGCTGCCAGCCCAGCGTTTCCCGCGTGTGGGCGTAGGAGAGCACGCTGCGGCGCTGCTCGCCCGGCTTGGCCGGCACGTGCTGCTCCGGAATGTCGGCGCCCGTGTGCTCGCGGATGGTGCGGAACAGCGCCACCACGTCCGTCTCGACGCCCGTGCCCACGTTGAACGTGCCCGACCCCTCGTAGGCGAGGGCGGCCAGGTTGGCCCGCACCACGTCGCCCACGAACACGTAGTCGCGCGTCTGCAAGCCGTCGCCGTTGATCGTGACGCCTTCGCCGCGCAGCATCTTTTCGGCAAAAATGGCGACCACGCCGGCCTCGCCGTGCGGGTTCTGGCGCGGCCCGTAGATGTTGCCGTAGCGCAGCACCACGTACGGAATGCCGTACGTCTGCTCGTAGAAATAGAGGTACTTCTCCGTGACGAGCTTGGTGATGCCGTAGGGCGAGAGGGGCTGGAGGGCGTGCTTTTCGTCCTGCGGCACGTAATCCGGCTCGCCGTAGATGGCGCCGCCCGTCGAGGCGAAGACGACGCGCTCGAGCCCGTTGCGGCGCCCCGCCTCCATCAGGTTGAGGAAACCATCCACGTTGACGCTGGCGTCGAAGCGGGGGTCGGCCACGCTGCGGCGCACGTCCATCTGGGCGGCGTGGTGGACGAGCACCTGGAACCGCTCTTTCTCCCACAGGCCCGCCACGTCGGGGCTGCGCACGTCGAGCACGTGGAGCGTGGCCGCCGGGTTGACGTTTTCGCGCCGCCCGGACGAGAGGTCGTCGAGGACGTGCACGTCGTGGCCGGCTTCGACGAGGGCGTCGGCGACGTGGGAGCCGATAAAACCGGCGCCGCCGGTGACGAGGATTTTCATGGGGCAGGTGGGATGGCGATGGCTGGAAAAGCGTTCGTGAAGTAACGGCAGCGGCGCCGCGCCGTGCAACGCGCCCGCCGCGATTCGCACCGCGTTGACACGGCCTTGCAATGGGCGCCGCGCTGCCGTAGCGTGCGCCTCCGCCCGACGCCCATCCCGATGCCGCCCGGTTTGCCCTCACGCTGCGCCGCCGCCCGCCCGGCGCCTTTTACCCCGCACGTCTGATGCAGGCGTGGTTGTGGGCCGTCTCGCCCCCGGCGTACGCCGTGTTCGTGCAGGCGCGCACGTTTGCGCTCCACCACGTGGGGCGCCCGCGCCTGGCGGACGTGGCGAGTGGCGACGTGATTTTTGCCTACCTCACGGGCGAGCAGACCATTGCCGGGCTGTTCGAGGTGGTGGGCCGTCCCTTCGAGGACGCGACGCCTCTTGTGCGGGGCCGGGCCCTGCCGCACCGCGTGCGCGTGCGCCCGCTCGTCGTGCTGCCGCCCGAAAGCCGCCTGCCCCTGGGCGCCTTTGCGCACCAGCTCCAGCTGGCCGACGACTACCCGGACGTGCGGCGCGTTTTCCAGCAGGTGCTCCACGCCCTGCCCCGCGTGGACGAAAAGCTGCTGGCGTTTCTCGTCCACGCCCGCGCCGCCACGGCGCCCGAGCGCGGCGTCGCCGCCTACGAAGCGTACCTCGAAGGCCGCGAGCAGGCCCGGCGCGTGGCCGAGGCCGAGGCGCCGTATGCCGCCCTGCCCGCCGCCTCTTTCCACCGCGCCGACGCCCTCGAAGCCCTCCTGCAATTCGTGGAAGGGCAGGGCTTCGTGTACGCGCCGTGGCAGGTGGCGGCCTTCGTGACGGCGCTGCGCACGCGCGGCTTCGCCATCCTCGCGGGCATTACGGGCACGGGCAAAAGCCGGCTGCCCCTGCTCGTGGCCGAGGGCACGGGCGCCCACGCGACGCTCGTGCCCGTGCGCCCCGACTGGACGGACAGCGCCGAGACGCTGGGCTACACCGACCTGCAGGGACGCTTTCGCCCCGGCGCCGTGCTCGACGCCGCCCGCCGCGCCTCGTCCGAGCCGTCGCGGCAGCACCTGCTCGTCCTCGACGAGATGAACCTGAGCCGCGTCGAGCAGTACCTCGCCGAAGTTCTCAGCCGCATCGAAACGCGCCTGCCCGGCGGCGCCACGCTGCCCCTGGCCCCCCTCGCCGACAGCCCCGACTGGAACAGCATAGCCCTGCCCCCCAACCTGGCCCTCGTGGGCACGGTGAACGTGGACGAGAGCACGCACCCCTTCAGCCGCAAGGTGCTCGACCGCGCCTTTACCCTCGAGCTGGGCGAGGTGGATTTGCGGGCGCAGCCCCGGCTGGCGCCTGCCGCGCCGGCGCGGTGGCCCGTCGAGGCGTGGCAGCCGCGCGCCCGCCACCTCGCCAGCCTGGGCGCGCTGAACCCCGACGAGCAGGCAGCGGTCGAAACGTGCCTCGACGCCCTCGCCCAGGCCCACGCCGGGCTGACGCTGGCAGGCGGCGGCATCGCCTACCGCACCCGCGACGAGGTGGCCCTTTTCGTGCTCCACGCCCGCGAAACCCCCGACGCCTTCCGCACACGGGCCGGCGAAGCCGTCAGTCCCCTCGACGTCGCGCTGGTGGCCAAGGTGCTGCCGCGCCTGACGGGCAGCCGCGCCGGCCTCGAAAGCGCCCTCGCCTACCTGCTGGGCTGGGCCGCGGACGGCACGCCCTTCGCCGACGCCCGCGCCGCCCAACGCCTCGCCCGCCGCTGGCACGACGCCGGACGCCCCGCCCGCCTGCCCGGCGCCCGCTTCCCCGCCACCGCCGCCCGCCTCGCCCGCCTGTGGGCACAGGCCGAAATGGAGGGCTTCACGTCGTTCTGGGAAGGGTAACGAATGGTCAACTCGTCAATTCAGCACAACGTCATGCTTA
>CBDUCD010000389.1:0-2946 GCA_965365535.1 uncultured Rhodothermales bacterium
ACCCTCCGGTCGCCCTCCCCCGCCCCACAGTGCTCAGTATCTAAGATCGGGACAGGACGCGGCCCGCTTGTTACGGAGACCCGACGGTGGCTACCTCTCGTGTTGCCTGCCGCGCTACAGCACCGGACGCCAGGACGTACCCCGCTCTGGGGATGTGGACGGCCCGTGCGCCGCCGTGCAGGCGCTGCCCTTGCGGCTCTGCAACAGGTCGTGTGCGGTGCCGGATTGCCCCCGTTCCCTTTATTACGCTTCCCCACTGCTATGCGTGTCCCTGTTCTACGCCTCCTGGGCGTGATGGCCTTTTCTCTCGCGGCGCTGCCGGCGCTACCCGCCCTGGCGCAACCCACCGGGGCGACCCTGGTCACCTCTGCCCTCAACCGCTCTCTCGGCATTGCCACCGACATGCAGGGGCGCGTCTGGGTTGCCCAGACCGGATCGGCCCCCGACGCCCACGACGGCAGCATCTCGGTCGTCCTGCCCGACGGCCAGGTGTTTCCGTTTCTGACGGGGCTGGCCACCGGCGGCGACCTGGAGGAGCTGCGCGGCATCAGCCACCTGCTCCTCGACGGCGACGACCTCTGGTTCACGCTCACGACGAGCGGCTCCTCGGGCGCGCTCTACCACATCTCGACGGCGGGCTTCACCCCGGGCGATGCGCCGCGCACCGAGGCGGACGTGATGCTGGCAGCCGATGTCGCCACCTTTGTTTTCGCGCAGGGCTACACGGATTCCAACGCCTACGGCCTTGCCATCGGCCCCGACGGGGCGCTTTACCTCACCGACGCCGGGGCCAACGTGGTGCTGCGCTACGACCAGACGCTGGGCGTGCTGAGCGTGCTCACGGCGTTTCCCGACCTGCCCAACCCCACCCCCATCGGCCCGCCCTTCGTCAATACCGTGCCCACGGGCATCGTCTCCGCCGACGGGCGGCTGTACGTGAGCATCCTCACCGGCTTCCCGTTTGCCGAGGGGCTCGCCCGCGTGTACGCCGTCGAGATGGACGGGACGTTCGCCGTCCACCACGGCGGGCTGACGGCGCTGGACGACCTGGCGCGCGACCCCCGCGACGGCGCCCTGACGGTGTTGCAGCACGCCACCTTCGGCTTTGCGCCGCCGCCACCGGGCTGGCGCCCTGAAACGGGCCGCGCCATCCGCCTCGACGACGGCGCCACGCTGGCCTCGGCCTTCAGCTTTGCCAGTGGCCTGGCCTACGACGCCGCCGGCACGCTTTACGTCGCCACGCTGGGCGGCGCGTTGTACCGCGTGGCCACGGCCCCCGCCGCCTGCCAGGACCCGGCAACGGGGCCGCGGTATGCGGGCGGCTACGTGCTAAACGCCGCCGGCACGCGCGCCTTTCTCGCGCTGCTGGCGCCCCGCGGCGCCGGGGTGTTCGAGTTTTACAACACGACCAACCTCGTCGTGGGCAGTCCCGAAGCCGACCTGGAGGGCGGCACCGCGCTGCCCGGCGTGACCCGCGTGGGCGACCGTTTCGCCTTTGCGGCGGGCAGCGAGCCTACCGAGGCGTACTTCCCCATCCTGCGCGCCGACCCGCAACAGGCGCACGTGGCCTTTTTCCTCAGGGTCACCGACACGTGCAACCGCACGGTTGACGTGGACCCGGACTTTGCGCTCACCGGCGTCGAAACGCAGCAGGCGGGGGCGCCGATGCGGGCCAACGTCCGACCCGATCCGTTCACGAGCGCGACGACGATCCATTTCACGCTCGCGCAGGCGGACTACACGCGGCTGGCCGTGTACGACGTGCTGGGCCGCGAGGTGGCCCGCCTGCTCGACGGCGCGCAGCAGGCCGGCGAGCACCATGTGCCCTTCAGCGGCGCGCTGCTTCCGGCGGGCGTGTACTTCTACCGACTCGAAGCCGGCGGACAGGTGCGCACGGGCACGCTGACGCTGGCGCGCTAAGCACCGTCCTTTTCACCATCACCCCCTGCTAACATGAACCCGCTACCTGGCTTTACCCCCGTGCCGAGAAAACCCTACGCCGCCCCCGCCGTCCGCCGCGAGGCCCGCTTTCCCCTCGTGACGGCAGGCTCGTTCGACCTCTTCGTTACCGCCTGACGCGGCAGCATCGCCACGCAAAAAGACGCCGGATGCCTCTCTGGGGGCATCCGGCGCCGTTGTCTTTCCACGAGTCGCTGCCGGTTTCAGTCGCGGCGCCCGAGCAGGCGCAGCAGAAACAGGAAGAGGTTGATAAAGTCGAGGTAGAGCATGAGCGCGCCCAGCACGGCCATCCGCGCGACGGTTGCCTCGCCCTCGACTTCCAGCCCGATCCGCTTGATTTTCTGCGTGTCGTAGGCCGTCAGCGCCACGAACAGCACCACGCCGATGATGGAGACGACAAAGTCCATCGCGCCGCTGCGCAAAAACATATTCACCACGAGCGCGATGACGAGGCCGATGAGGCCCATGAACAAAAAGCTGCCCCAGCCCGAGAGGTCGCGGCCCGTGGTGAGCCCGAACGAACTCGTCGCGCCAAAGGTGAGCGCGCAGATGAGAAAGACGGACGCCGCCGAGGCGGGCGTGTACACCATCAGCACGGCAGCCATCGTGACGCCGTTGAGCGCCGCATACAGCATGAACAGCGCCGACGCCGTCTGCGCCGTCATCGTCATGACGCGGGCGCTGAGGTAGAAGACGAGGCCGAGTTCGGCGATGATGAGGCCGAAAAAGACGAGCCGGCTGCCAAAGACGAGGTTCGTCAGAAACGGCGACGTGGCCGTCAGAAACGCCGTCGCCGCCGTCAGCAGCAGGCCCACGGTCATCCAGCCGTACACGCGGGCCAGCAGCGAGCGCGGCGCCACGGCGGCGCGGACATCGGTAAAGGTGCGAGGTTGCATTTTTTTGAGGCAGGTTGATTACAGCAGCAGTCGGAGGCTTTTTGCCAGCCTCTGAGGGCTACGAATCAACGGCTCAGGTACAGGTTTCGCA
>CBDUCD010000390.1:0-2943 GCA_965365535.1 uncultured Rhodothermales bacterium
GTCACTCCCGCGCAGGCGGGAGCCCAGTCGCCGGTTCGGCGGAGGCCAGCGCCACCTTGCCAGTCGTCATCCCCGCCTTCGCGGGGATGACGACTGGCGGGGCGGGGATGGCGAGAAAGAGGAGGTGCTCGCTTTTGTGAATGCCTACCCCTACCCGCGCCTTCGCGGGGATGACGAGTAGGGGAATGCACTGGTAATTCAGCGACTTGGTATAGGCTCAGTTCGAGCCGCCCGCGAGGATGGCCGTCAGGCCCACCACGATGAGTCCGCCGCCAATGGCCAGCCACGTCGCGCGCTGCTTCGACCAGTGGCGCGGCAGCGGCGGCGCCGCCGAGGCAATGGCGCCCGACGCCACCAGCTCGTCCCGCACGATGGCCGTGAGGGCGGTGTACGCCGGCGGGTCCTGGATGGGGTCGGGCGCGTAGTCCGGGTACTGCCGCACGAGGGCCGACAGGCTTTCGCGCGCCCGCGCCGGGTCGTCGCTGTTGAGAAAGGCCATCGTGAGCAGCCGGTACACCCGGACGGCGGGTTCGCGGCTGGCGCGGCTTTCGTCCAGGCACGGCGTCAAAAGGCGGATCGTCTCGGCAAAGTTGCCGTCCTGGTACGTGTTCTCGGCCACGCGGACGGTTTCGGCGCACGCGGGCGAAAGCTGGGCGTGGGCCGCGGGCGCGGCAGCAAGCGCGAGGGCAAGGCAAAGGGGCAGAAAGCAGCGCATAAAAAGGGCGCTCAGCGGTCGGGTAGAGGCTCCGGGGACAGGTCGGCGGTGGCGCCTTTGTTGAAGTCTACGACATACGAGGCGTCGCGCCCCGCCTGAATCGTCGCAAACGTCTCCCAGCGGCCCAGCACGGGGTGCACCACGGTAATGCGGTACTGGCCCGGCGCCAGCTTTTTGGTAAACCGGATGTTGGTGTTTTCCTGCACCAGCTCGCCGTTGATGTAGATGGAGCCCCACGGCTTGGCCAGCACCCGCAGCGTGCCTTCGAGCGCGTTGAGGGTGGGGCTGAGCGTGAGCGTCTGCCCGCCCTGGAGCACGACAAGCGTCGTGGGCGACTCGAAGCCCAGCTTGCGGAACGAGAGCACGTGCTCGCCCGGCTCCACGCTGGCCAGGGTGACGGGCGTGTAGCCCACGAACCGCTGGTCGAGCCAGACGGCGGCGCCGATGGGTTCGGACCGCAGCTCGAGGCGCCCCGTTGCCGGGTTGCGCACGTCGGCGGGCAACACGCGCGCGGGCGGCACCTGGGGGGGCGGCAGCGAGGCCGCCGGGCTGGCCTGCGGCTCGGCCCCCTGCTGGCGCGTGCGGGCCGCGGGGCGTGCCGCTTCGGGCAGGCGGTCGCGGGGCGTCGCCACGGCCACCTCGGGCGAGGGCATCGGCGCCGCGTCGAGGGGCAGGGCCACGAGCGCCGCCGCGCCGCCCGCCAGGTCGAGCACGCTATCAACGGGCGCGAAGTCGGGCTTGTGGACGGTAAGGCGGTAGCGGCCCGGCGGCACCGTCACGGCGTTGAGGGGCGTCAGGCCAATGGAGCGGCCGTCGAGAAACGCCTCGGCGCCCTCGGGATACGTGCTGATGGTGAGCAGCGCCGCGCCGTCGGCCTGGAGGGCCTGCACGCTGGCGCGCGCCGCCTCGGCGAGTTCGTTGGTGCGCCGCCGGTCGGCCTGCCGGAAAGCGCGGAAGGCGAACACGACGCCCAGCAGCGTCGCCACGAGCACGAGGGCAAAGGCGTGCTCGCGGATGTTCGCCAGAAAGCGCAGCGGGCCGCGCGGCGGCTCGTAGTCGGCAAACGGGTATTCGGGGGGCGAAACGTGCGGCTCCATCGGCGGCCGGAAGGGGGGCAGGGGAGAGGGAATATATCTATAATTATCAAGCCCTTCCACGCCATTCACCTGCCCGCTGGGACGGTTCGCGCGCGGCCTGCACGCGGGGCCGGTGCGGCAGGCAGGCTCCGCGCAGCGGCCCCTTGTGACCCGGCAGCCCCCGAGGCGTTCCGCCCCTGCCCCCGCACCGCCCGCTGCCGAACCAGCCCCGGCCTCGGGTCGTTCACACCTGCACGCATTTCTGAACACCCCCGGCATGACCCCTTTTCTGGAGCAGCTTCTCGCCCACGACCACGTCGCCGTCACCACCCACATCCGCCCGGATGGCGACGCAATCGGGTCGCAGCTGGCGCTGGGGCGCTTCCTGAAAAAGCTGGGCAAAACCGTCGTCCTCGTCAACAGCGACCCCGTGCCCGACAACCTGGCGTGGCTGCCGGGCGTGGACGGCATCCTCGTCTTCGACGGCTCCATCGCGCAGCGCGAGGCCATTGACCGCGCCACGGCGTTCGTCATCGTGGACACCAATGGCAAGGAGCGCATCGGCAAGGTGGCCGGGCCGCTCGACGCGGGCCGCGCCGACACGTTTCTCATCGATCACCACACCAACCCCGAGACGTGGTTTACCCACGCCCTCGTGCAGGACACCGCCTCCTCGACGGGCGAGATGATCTACGACCTCATCGCCGGCTACGACGCGAGTCTGATAGACGCGCCGCTTGCCGAGGCCCTTTACACGGCCATCATGACCGACACGGGGTCGTTCCGCTTCAGCAGCGTCACGCCGCACGTGCACCGCATCGTGGCCGACATTCTGGAGCGCGGCGACCTCTCGCCCGCCCCCATCCACACGGCGCTTTACGACTCGCGCAGCCTGGCGGGCCTGCGCCTGCTGGCCCGCTCGCTCGACACCATCACGCTCGTCCACGGCGGGCAGGTGGCCTACATGCTCGTCGAACTCAGGATGATGCAGGAGCTGGGCGCGTCGTCCGACGAGACGGAGGGCTTCGTCTCGTACGCGCTTTCGCTTGAAGGCGTGCGCGCCGCCGTCATCTTTCTCGAAACGTCGAAAGGCGTCAAGATGAGCTTCCGCTCGAAGGCCGACACGTACGTCCACGAGTGGGCGCGGCACTT
>CBDUCD010000391.1:0-2908 GCA_965365535.1 uncultured Rhodothermales bacterium
ATGCCGAAGCGGGCGCGCATGGGCGCCGTCAGGAGTCCCTTGCGCGTCGTCGCGCCGACGAGGGTAAAGGGCGGCAGCTGGATTTTCACCGACCGCGCGTTCGGCCCGCTGTCAATCATGATGTCGATGCGGTAGTCCTCCATCGCCGAGTACAGGTACTCCTCGACGACGGCCGGCATCCGGTGGATTTCGTCTATGAAAAGCACGTCGCCCTCGCCCAGGTTCGTCAAGAGGCCCGCAATCGTGGCCGGCTTGTCGAGCACGGGCCCACTCGTCGTCTTGACCTGCGCGCCCATCTCCTCGGCGATGATAAAGGCAAGCGTCGTGTTGTGGTTGACGAGGCCGCCCGCGACGAACGAGTGGGTGCCGGGCACGACGAAATCGTACGCGTCGTTTTCCGATGGCACGTTTTCGACGACCCGGTCCCACGCGAAGCGCGGGTCGAGCAGCACGGCGAGGCCGGCATAGGCCGGGTGCTGCGCCGCCGTCAGCGGCAGCAGGCCCAGCAGCCGCGTCGCCTGCTGGCGGGTCAGCGTCCGGTCTTCGCGGACGGCGTGGCCGAACTGTTTGTGGAGGGCGCGCGGGTGCGGCCCGGTGGCCCGCAGCAGCCCGGCGAGCAGCCTGCCGGCGCCGGGAATGGTGTCGCTGCGTCCGGGGCCGCGCCGCACCGGCATGGCCGCACGCAGGGCCTGTTTGCGCGTCAGCCGGAAGCCCACGGTGCGGTAGTACCGCGCGGCATCGTCCCCGCCGATGAAAAGCGTGTGGAAGGGGGCGCCCGCCTTTTCGGCCTGTCGGCGGTAGGCGATGATGCCCAGCCCGGCCAGCAGCAGTTGCACCTGCCGTGCCAGCAGCGCCGAGCGCGTGCCGAACTCCACGCCATCGGCGCGGGCGTGGCCATCGGCGTCGAAAAGTCCCTGTACAAAGGCCGCCACCACGTCGGGCGCACTCGTCATCACAGCCGCCGGCACCTGCTTGGCGGCGGCCCCGGCACGGCTGAGGCCAAACGCCCTGAACGCCGCGCCCATGTCGGCGCCAAAGGCAATGCGGGGGGCTTTGCCGCCGTAGGCGCGCACGTGAACACTGCGGCCAAAGGCCCGCTCGGCGATACGCCGCGCCTGCTGCTGGATTTCGGGCTCGGTGCAGGTAAGCACGAATCCGCCGTCCGCCTCGGCGTGCCCGTCGCCCACGAGCAGGCCGAGGAGGTAGGCCAGGTCGGCGTCGAGCGCGACGGTGCGGGCGCGGTCGGGCAGGGGCACAGGGGGCAGCCTCGACGCGGTAGGCACGCGCCGCCCGTCGCTCAGAGGCAGCCCGAGGCGCTGTGCGGCGCGTTGCACGCTGGGGGAGTCGTGGCCCGCGGTGCTGGCGTAGGCGCGGCGCAACTCGACCGCGGCGGGGGGGCGCCGCAGGTGGCGGCTCAGCACGCCGTGCAGGTGCCGCACCAGGTGCTCCACGCGGTGGCGCCGCGCCGCGTTGCCCTGCGGAATCCAGTCGCAGGTGTGCACCTGCCCCTGTACGCGCGATCCGCGCGAAACGGCCACGGCATCGTCCGCCGAAAGCTCGGCCAGCGTTTTCCACGTAGGCCCGTCGGGCGTCGCCACGAGGAGGGGGTGGTGAGGGGTGCCCTCGAGTTCGAAGCCGGCGCGCGTGCGAATCCGCCGCGTGGCGACGCGCCCGCTGTAGTACACGTGCGAGGCCCGCTCCAACCCGTCGGTGCCGAAAACGTCCACTGCGACCGGGCGCGACTCGCCGGGCTTCATGCCGGGCGGCAGCACGTCCGAAAAAGGCACGAGCCCGCCGCGCGTGAGCACGAGGCTGTCGGGCGTGATGCACTTGCCGAGCCCCGGGGGGCCTGAGAGCAGCACGTGGTCGAGGACTTCGCCGCGTTGCAGCGCCGCCGTCAGGAAAACCTGGAGGTTGTCCTTGATTTTCTGCTGCCCGATAAACTCGCCCAGCCGGGTCGGGCGCAGCGCCTTGTCGTAATCTTCTTCTGCCGAGGCCGGACGGGGCGCCGCGGCCCCCGGACGAAGCTGTTCTGCCATAGAGATAAACCGCTGAAAATGCCTGATTTGGCTATTAAACTACCTTTTGCCGGTGACATCCCGCCGTCACGCGGGGCGGGCGCTCGCGCAAGGTAAGCGCCTCCGGGCGGGGTTACGATTTGCCCACCAGCGCGCCCCGCCGCCCCGCCCCGTTGACACCGGGCGCGGGTCGTCGTTACCATCGGGGCACTATGTTTGCAGTAGATCACGTCCTCGTCTCCGACAGCCTGCTCGACGCGCCGTTCGCGTGTAACCTCGGCGCGTGCCTGGGGGGCTGCTGCGTGCAGGGCACCGCCGGCGCCCCCCTCGAAAGCGACGAGCGCGAAGTGCTCGAACAGGCGTACGGGCGCGTCGAGCACCTGCTCACGCCCCAGGCCCGCGCCACCGTCGCGCGCGAGGGCGTGTGGGAAGAAACCGCCCCCGGCCACTACAACACCACGTGCGTCGAAGGCGGCCAGTGCGTGTTCGTCACGTTCGAGGGCGCCGTCGCCAAGTGCGCCCTCCAGAAAATGCACGCGGCGGGCAAGCTGGACTTTCCCAAGCCCCTCTCGTGCCACCTCTACCCCATCCGCGTCGAGCAGTACGACGGCCTGGAAGTGCTCAACTACGAGCAGATCGGCCTGTGCCGGCCCGCCCGCAGGCACGGCGCCCGGCTGGGCGTGCAGGTGGCCGACGTGCTCGAAGAACCCCTCACGCGCCGCTACGGCGCCGCCTGGTACGCCCGCTTCCGCCACGCCCTCGCCCGGCGCCGCGCCGACCTCGGCCTCCCCGATCCCGCCACGCCCCGCCCCTGACGATGCTCAACCTCCAGCAAAAACAGTCGCTTCAGCAGAAGCTCTCGCCCCAGCAGATCCAGTACATCAAGCTGC
>CBDUCD010000392.1:0-2904 GCA_965365535.1 uncultured Rhodothermales bacterium
CGGGCCGGATTGCCCCGTCGCTTCGCGCCTCGCAATGACAGGCGGCAACCAACCCGGCCATCCCAAGAAACCGACCCAACCATTCCAACCAACCCGCACCCCATGCCGCCCTCCGAAAGTCTATTCGACGCCCGCCTCGACGCCCTCCTCGACATTTTGCCCGACGTGCGCATCCGCGTGCGGCGCGACGGCACCGTCATGGACGCGCGGGGGCCGGAGGACACCACCATCACGTTTCCCGTGGCGGCGGCGCCGGGGCGGCACCTGCGCGAGGTGATGCCCGAATGGCTGGCCGACCAGTTCGCCGACGCCGCCGAAAAAGCCATCGCCACGGGCGACGCGCAGCGCTTTACCTACGACATCACGCTGGGCGAGCGCACCTTTGCCCGCGAGGTGCGCGCCGCCCGCATCGCCCGCGACGAGGCCCTGATCCTCATCCGCGACCTGACGGCGCTGCGGCGCTCCGAGGAAGCCCGCGAGGAAAGCGAGCAGCGCTTCCGCGCCATTTTCCAGGCCCAGTTCGAGGCCATCCTCCTGCTCGACGCCGAGGGGCGGGTGCAGGCCGCCAACCGCGCCGCCCACGACCTGGCCGGCGTGCCCGCGCAGGCCGTGCAGGACGCCCCGCTCTGGGACGTGGTGCGGTGGGACGAGGAGTCGCGCCTGCTCCTCCAGACCTCCATCGAGCACGCCGCCGCGGGCCACTTTGTCCGCTACAACGCCGAGGCGCGCACGCCCGACGGCCGCACGACCGTGCTCGACCTGTCCATCAAGCCCGCCCTCGACGCTGCGGGCCGGGTAGATGGACTCATCCTCGAAGGGCGCGACATCTCGGAAAACGTGCAGATCCGCCGCGAGATGACGCGGATGCACGAGATGCAGGGCGCGCTGCGGCAGAGCGAGGCCCGCTACCGGGCGCTGTTCCAGGCCGCCGGCGACGCCGTGCTCGTCTATCACCTCGACGCCGACGGGCGCCCCGAGCCGTTTCTCGACTTCAACGACGCCGCCCTCGGGCTCTACGGCTACACGCGCGACGCGCTCCGGCAGATGTCCGTCGGCGACCTCATTGACCCCGACGCGCTGCGCGTGCCCGACGCCATCGAAAGGCTGCGGCAGCACGGCTCGGCGCGCTTCGACTCGGTTCACGTGGCCCGCGACGGGCACCGCATCCCCGTCGAAACCATCGCCGAACTCTTCCGCCTCAACGGGCGCGAAACCGTGCTCGCCATCTGCCGCGACGTGACGGCGCGCAAAACCGTCGAGGAGGCCCTGTCGCGCGCGAAGGAAGCTGCCGAGGCCGCCAACCGCGCCAAAAGCGCGTTTCTGGCTTCGATGAGCCACGAGCTGCGCACGCCCCTCAACGCCGTCATCGGCTACAGCGAGCTGTTGCAGGAAGAAGCCGAGGACGCCGGGCAGGAGGGTTTTCTGCCCGAGCTGGAGAAAATCCGCGCCGCCGGGCGGCAGCTGCTCTCGCTCGTCAACGACGTGCTCGACCTGTCGAAAATCGAGGCGGGCAAGATGGAGCTCAACCTGTCCACCTTCGACGTGTGCGCGCTGGCCGCCGAGGTGGCGGGCACGCTCCAGCCCCTTGTCGAGAAAAACGGCAACACGCTCCAGCTTGCCTGCGACGAGGCGATGGGCTTTATCCACTCGGACGACATCAAGGTGCGGCAGGTGCTGTTCAACCTGCTCGGCAACGCCGCCAAGTTCACGACGGACGGCGAGATCCGGCTCGAGATCGGGCAGGGCGACGAGGCCGGCGAAATCGTGATGCGCGTCGCCGACACGGGCATCGGCATGACGGAGGAGCAGGCGGCGCACCTGTTCGAGGCGTTTTACCGCGCCGAGGACGGGGCCGCGGTCAAGTACGAGGGGACGGGGCTGGGGCTGGCCATCACGGCGCGCCTGGTGCGGCTGATGGGCGGGCGCGTCGAGGTCGAAAGCGCGCCGGGCGTGGGCTCGACGTTTAGCGTCCACCTGCCCGCCCGCGTCGAAAAGCGCCCCGACGAGGCCGCCGTGCTCGACTTCGAGGCGACCGTGCCCGCGCGGCCCACCGACCCCGACGCGCCCGAGCGGCCCGCGCGCGACGCCCACACCATCGTCGTCATTGACGACGACGCGGCGGCGCGCGACCTGCTGGGGCAGTACCTGCGCCGCGACGGCTTCAACGTGGTCGAGGCCGCCAGCGGCGAGGAAGGCATCCTCATCGCCCGCGCCCTGCGCCCCATCGCCATCACGACCGACGTGATGATGCCCGGCATGGACGGCTGGGACGTGCTCTCGGCCATCAAAGACGACCCCGACCTGGCCGACACGCCCGTCATCGTGATGACCATTGGCGGCGGCGCCCACCGCGCCTATGCCCTCGGCGCCGCCGAGTTCATGACCAAGCCCGTCAACCGCAACCGGCTGGCAACCGTCCTGCGCCGCTTCTGCGCCGACCCCGGCGCGTGCACCATCCTGCTCGTCGAGGACGACGCGGGGATGCTCGAACTGCTCGGGCGCTCGCTCGAAAGCTACGGCTACGGCGTCTGCCGCGCCGCGAACGGGCGCGAGGCGCTCCAGCAACTCGTCGCCGCCACGCCCTCCATCATCCTCACCGACCTGATGATGCCCGAGATGAACGGCTTTGAACTCATCGAGGAGCTGCGCAAGCACGAGGGCTGGCGCCGGCTGCCCGTAATCGTGATGACGGCCAAAGACCTGACCGCCGAGGAGCGGGCGCGCCTGCACGGCTACGTGGAAACCGTGCTCGAAAAAGGCACTTACACCCGCGACGAGATGCTGCGCGAGGTAAGCCAGATTGCCGCCTCGTGCCGCGCCTGAACCCTTTCAACCTTAACGACCTGCGCCGTTGCCCGGCCAACTCCTCCCTCGAGGGAGGTGCCCCGAAGGGGCGGAGGGTGT
>CBDUCD010000393.1:0-2901 GCA_965365535.1 uncultured Rhodothermales bacterium
CAGCATCAACCGCCTCCCTCCTCGCCCCCCAACCGCCAACCTCAAACCGCCAATCGCCAACCGCCAACCGCCAACCGCCCCTTTCCCTCGAACTCGACATCCGCCCCGACGCGGCGGTGTTCGACGGGCGCTACGCGGCCAATGCGTGGCTTCAGGAGCTGCCGCGCCCCCTCACGAAACTCGTCTGGGACAACGCCGCCCTCGTCTCCCCCGCCGACGCCCTCGCCCTCGGCCTCATCGCCGACCTGCACAGCTTGCGCTGGCAGCACCAGACGACCGACGCGCCCGTCGTGCGGCTCGTGTGGCGCGGGCAGCGCGTCGAGGCGCCCGTGTTCGTGCTGCCCGGCCAGGCCCCGGGCGTCGTGACGGTTCACCTGGGGTATGGGCGCGCGCGCGCGGGCGGCGTGGGCACGGGCGTCGGCTTCAGCGCCTACGCGCTGCGCCGCCACGACGCGCCGTGGGGCGGGCCGGGGCTGACGGTCGAGACGACAAATCGCCGCTACCCCCTCGTCACCACGCAGGGCCACCAGCGCATGGAAGGCCGCGCGCCCGTGCGCCGCGCCACGCTCGACACGTTCCGCGAGCGCCCCCATTTCGTCCGCGACGAGGACGAGTTCCACGAGCTGCCGACGCTCTACCCCGACTACGAGTACACGGGCTACAAGTGGGGCATGACGATAGACCCGACGCTGTGCATCGGGTGCAACGCGTGCATCGTGGCGTGCCAGGCCGAGAACAACATTCCTGTCGTGGGCAAGGAAGGGGTGCGGCGGCAGCGCGAAATGCACTGGCTGCGCGTGGATCGGTACTGGGTGGGCGAGGCGTCCAACCCCGATGTCGTGTTCCAGCCCGTCGCGTGCCAGCACTGCGAGCACGCGCCCTGCGAACCCGTCTGCCCCGTCGCCGCGACGGTTCACGACAGCGAGGGCCTCAACGTGATGGTGTACAACCGCTGCATCGGCACGCGCTACTGTTCCAACAACTGCCCCTACAAGGTGCGGCGCTTCAACTTTCTCGAATACAACGCCTGGGATCACGCCTCGCCCCTCGCCCTCCAGCACAACCCCGACGTGACCGTCCGCTCGCGCGGGGTGATGGAAAAGTGCACGTACTGCGTGCAGCGCATCGCCCGCGCCCGCATTGAGGCCGAGGCCGAGGGCCGCCGCATCGCCGACGGCGAGGTCGTCACCGCGTGCCAGGCGACGTGCCCGACGGACGCCATCGTTTTTGGCGACTACAACGACCCGGCGGCGCGCGTGACGGCCATCGCGGCGCAGCCCCACGCCTACGGCCTGCTGCACGACCTGGGCACGCGGCCCCGCACCCGCTTTCTCGGCCACCTCGCCAACCCCAGCCCCGCGCTGCCCCCGCCCGCCGCCGACGACGCCGCTTCCCCCGCATGACGCCCGCGCCCGACCTATCCTCCCAGCCGCCCGTCTCGGCGCGGCAGCACGCCCCCGCCGGGCGCCCGCCCGACGTGCCCGTGCTGCTGCCCGGCGAGACGTTCGCGCGCGTGACGGCAGCGGTTTCGGGCGCCGTGCTCGAATGGAAGCCGCCGCGCGTGCTCTACGCCCTCGCCGGCCTCACCTTTTTGCTGACGCTGGGGCTGTTCGGCTCCATCGCGTACCTGTTTGCGCGGGGCGTCGGCATCTGGGGCGTGGGCGTGCCCGTGGCGTGGGGCTTTGCCATCACCAACTTCGTGTGGTGGATCGGCATCGGGCACGCGGGCACGCTCATCTCTGCCGTGCTGCTGGTGGCGCGGCAGGACTGGCGCACGTCCATCAACCGCTTTGCCGAGGCGATGACGCTGTTTGCCGTCGCCAACGCGGGCCTTTTTCCCATTCTCCACCTGGGCCGCCCGTGGATGTTCTACTACATCCTGCCCTACCCCAACACGATGGGGCTGTGGCCGCAGTTCAGGAGTCCGCTCACGTGGGACGTGTTCGCCATCTCGACCTACGCGCTCGTGTCGCTGCTTTTCTGGTACGTGGGCGCGGTGCCCGACCTGGCCACCGTGCGCGACCGCGCCAGTGGTTTCAAGGCCCGCGTGTACGGCTTTTTCGCCCTCGGCTGGCGCGGCTCGGCGCGGCACTGGCACCGCTACCAGACGGCGTACCTGCTGCTGGCCGGGCTGGCTACGCCGCTCGTCGTCAGCGTCCACTCCATCGTCGGGCTCGACTTTGCCGTCGCCCTCGTGCCGGGCTGGCACTCGACCATTTTCCCGCCCTACTTCGTCGCCGGCGCCATTTTCTCGGGCTTTGCAATGGTGCTGACGCTGCTCATTCCCGTCCGGGCGCTTTACCCGCGCCTCCGCCCGTACGTGACGGCCCGCCACTTCGACTTCATGGCGCGGATGCTGATCGTGACGGGCCTGCTGGTCACGTATGGCTACCTCGCCGAGACGTTCATGGCCTGGTACGGCGGCGACGCCTACGAGTGGTTCGTCGTCCGAAACCGCGCCCTCGGGCCGTACGCCCCCCTGTACTGGACGCTCGTCGCGTGCAACTGCGTTTCCATCCACGCGCTCTGGTTCGGGTGGACGCGCCGCACGCTGTGGGCGCTGTGGATCGTGAGCATCGTCGTGAACGTGGGGATGTGGACGGAGCGCTACGTGATCGTGGTGACGAGTCTGCACCGCGACTTTCTGCCGTCGAGCTGGGGCCTGTTCAGCGGCACGTTCTGGGACTGGGCCGTTTTCGCGGGCACGATTGGCCTGTTCCTGACGCTGATGTTTCTCTTCGTCCGCTTCGTGCCCCTGCTTTCGATGAGCGAGGTGCGCAGGTTGATCGTCGAGCAGTCGAATCGCCCCCGTCCCCCACAGCAGCGCGCCCTCGAAAGAGAGCAGGCGGCGGCGGCAACCGCTTCGCCCTACACCCACCAGCAAACCCGAAGCTGACGGGG
>CBDUCD010000394.1:0-2893 GCA_965365535.1 uncultured Rhodothermales bacterium
CGCTGCCCGAGGGCGGCGAGGTCCGCATCGAGACCGCCAACTGCCACCTCGCCGTCTGCCATGCCCGCCCTCATCGTTTTTGCCAAAGTGCCTGTGCCGGGGCAGGTCAAGACGCGGCTCGTGCCCCCCCTCACGCGCGAGGAGGCCGCGGGGCTGTACGCGGCCATGCTGGGCGACGCGCTCGCGGCCTACGCCGCGCTGGGCGTGGCTGTGCGGCTCTACCTCGCGCCCTCCAACGCGGCGCTGCCCGCCGAACTCGTGCCGCCGGGCGTGACGTGCCACACGCAGCAGGGCGACGGGCTGGGCGCGCGGATGCGGCGATCCTTTCTCGAGACGTTTCTGGCCGGCCACCAGCAGGCCGTCATCATCGGCACCGACCACCCGACGCTGCCCGTCGCCTTTGTCGAAACGGCGTTTGGCGCCCTTGCCCGCGCGCCCGGCATCGCCATCGGCCCCAGCGACGACGGCGGCTACTACCTGCTGGGCATGAACTCCTTCTATCCGCAGCTTTTCGAGGGCATGACCTACAGCCACGCCGACGTGTTCGCGCACACGCTGGCCCGCGCCGCGCAGACGGACGCCGCGCTGACCATTCTGCCCGCGTGGTACGACGTGGACGATGCCGCCACCCTCGCCCGCCTGCGCGCCGACCTCGCCGCCGACGCGGCCCTCGCCCCGCGCACCCGCGCTTTTCTCGATGGCATGGCCCTTGCGCCTTTCCCCCCAATCCCGCCGGGCGCAATGTGAAGCCTTTGCCGGATCGCCCGCCCGCGTATTGGGAGCGCTTTTCGGCGTTGTAGGTTGTTTTTCTCCGAGACCCATTTTCCACCATGCATCCCAAACAGCAGGATGGCACCGTGCGCACGTCGAGCGCCGGCTTCGTCACCCTCGAACAGTTCATCATAGACCAGCAGGAGCGCTTTCCGCACTCGACGGGGTCGTTTTCGCGCCTGCTGCGCGACATCAGCGTGGCCGCCAAAATCGTCAACCGCGAGATGCGCCGCGCCGGGCTGGCCGGCGTGCTGGGCGAGACGGGCGACATCAACGTGCAGGGCGAGACGCAGAAAATGATGGACGTGCTGGCCCACACCGAGTTCGTGCGCGCCCTCCGGCGCGGCGGCGAGTGCTGCCTCATCGGCAGCGAGGAAAACGCCGAGGCCATTCCGCTGCGCTCGGGCGGCGAGGGGACGGACGGGCGCTACATCGTGCTCATAGACCCGCTCGACGGCTCGTCCAACATTGATGTGAATGTGTCCGTGGGGACGATTTTCTCCATCTACCGGCTGCCCGAAAACGTGTGCGGCGAGCCGACGGTCGAGATGTCGCTCCAGCCCGGCACCCTTCAGGTGGGCGCGGGCTACGTCGTCTATGGCTCCTCGACGATGCTCGTCTATACGGCGGGCGACGGCGTCAACGGCTTTACGCTCGAACCCTCCATCGGCGAGTTTTTGCTGTCGCACCCGGCCATCCGCACGCCCGCCAACGGCTCCATCTATTCCATCAACGAGGGCAACTACAACTCGTGGGGGGTGGGCGTCAAGCGCTACATCAAGGCGTGCCAGGCAGGTGCGCACTCGGGCGGCAAGCCGCTCACGGGGCGCTACATCGGCTCGTTCGTAAGCGACTTCCACCGCAACCTCATCAAGGGCGGCATCTACATCTACCCCGCCGACCAGCGCTCGCCCCAGGGCAAGCTGCGCCTCATGTACGAGGCCAACCCCCTTGCCCTCATCGTCGAGCAGGCCGGGGGCGTGGCGACGGACGGGCAGCAGCGCATTCTCGAAAAAAGGCCGCAAACGCTTCACGAGCGCACCCCCCTCTACATCGGCTCGCGCGAAATGGTGGAGGACGTGTGCCGCTACCTCGCCGACGAGCGGGGCGAAAACGTGCAGGTTTCGTGAAGAAAACGCCCGCCGGTTTTTCAGACGGGGCGATCCTGAACGGGGTCGCCCTTTTTGCTGGCGTTAAGTGAGGACTGGTAGCGCTTCTTGCTTAAAAAATAAACGGAAAGCGCTTTGGCCTTTAACAGGCGACGGTTGGTGGGGGGTTGCGCTTTATGAAAGCGTGGTGGAGATTAGCGCCGTCCACACGCGCTTCCCGATGGCCGCCCGCCCCCTGCCTCTGCCCGTTACGCTGCCGCCCCCTGCCGGGGCTGGCCGGGCCGTGCTGGCGGCCCTCGTGCTTCTGCTGGTTGTCCTTCTTCTCGTCCTTAGCTGAACGAGCCGGTCAACCTGTACGCGCCCGCCGGGCAGAGAGGTTGACAGAACCTCCCGCCCCCCATGCAACCCACCCCCTCGCACCGCAGCGACACCGTCAAGCGTGGCTACACGCGGGCGCCGCACCGCAGCCTGCTGCGCGCCACGGGCGCCATCAAAAGCGAGCGTGACTTCGACAAGCCGTTCGTCGGCGTCTGCAACTCGTACATAGACCTGATACCGGGCCACGTCCACCTGCAGGCGTTCGGGAAGGTCGTCAAGGACGCCGTGCGGGCGGCGGGCGGCGTGCCCTTCGAGTTCAACACGATAGGCGTGGACGACGGCATCGCGATGGGCCACCTGGGGATGCGCTACTCGCTCCCGTCGCGCGAAATCATCGCCGACGCCGTCGAAACCGTGGTCGAGGCGCACCGGCTCGACGGGCTGGTGTGCATCCCCAACTGCGACAAGATCGTGCCGGGGATGCTGATGGGCGCGCTGCGCGTGGACGTGCCCGTCGTGTTCGTGTCGGGCGGGCCGATGAAGGCGGGGAAGATGCCGGGCACGGGCGAGGCCATAGACCTGATTTCGGTTTTCGAGGGCGTGGGGCAGTACTCGACAGGTGCCATCAGCGACGCGCGGCTGCTCGCCCTCGAACAGAACGGCTGCCCCACGTGCGGCTCGTGCGCGGGCCTGTT
>CBDUCD010000395.1:0-2888 GCA_965365535.1 uncultured Rhodothermales bacterium
AACAAGCGAGGCGAAGCCGAGCGTACTACAAGCCCGCGCGGCGGGCGTCACCCCACGGCACAGCCGCGCGCTAATCCAGCGTCTCGGCCAGCGTCGCGGCGCCCTGGCTGCACGCTTCGACGGCGTGGGCGTGGGCGGCGATGCCCATCGCTTCGCTGGCCGTCCGCATGGCACGGGCGACGGTTTCGGCGTGGCTGTGACCGGCGCAGAAGGCGAAAATCGTCGGCCCCGACCCCGACAGCGCCGAGCCGAAGGCGCCCGCGTCGAGGGCGGCCTGGCGGGCGGCGTGGTAACACGGCACCAGGGTGGCGCGCACCGGCTCGACGAGGCGGTCGGTCATGATGCACTGGCCCGCCGTCTCGGCGTCGCCGTGCGCGAGGGCGTCGAGCAGAAACGCGAGCTGGGCGGCGTTCGAGACGGCGTCGCGCAGGGGCACGTTCGGAGGCAGCATCGCCCGCGCCGTTTTCGTCAGCACCTCGACCTGGGGCACCAGCAGGGCCACATGCAGCGTCGCGCCCAGCCGCAGCCGCCGGTAGCGCGTGGGATGGGTGGGCGAGACGAGCACCAGACCGCCAAACAGCGCGGGCAGCACGTTGTCGCCGTGCCGCGCGCCCGAGGCGACGGCCTCGCCTTCGAGTACGGCCTCGACGAGGTCGGCTTTCGAAAACGGCGTGCCGCACGCCACATTCGCCGCCCACGCGCCCGCCACGGCGCTTGCCGCCGACGACCCCAGCCCGGAGCCGGGCGTGAGGCCCTTGCGGATGCGCAGCCGCAGCCCGAAATCCACGCCCGCCTGCCGCAAAACCGCCTCGGCAGCCACGACGGCGGTGTTCTGCCGGTCGTCGGGGGCCGTCCACGGCGCGCCCGTGTCGCCGGCCACCACGCGCACGCCGGGCGCATCGTCCCGCCACACCTCGACCGTGTCGCCCAGCCCCTCGATGGCCAGCCCGAGCGCGTCGAAGCCGGGGCCGAGGTTGGAAAGCGACGCGGGCGCGGTGACGAGCGCGAGGGAGGACATGGGGGTGGTGGGGTGGCGGGGTGGTGGGTCGCGTGCGGGAGTGGAACGAAATACAGCGGCGGCAGGCGGAGGGGCAGCGCAGCGGAGGCAGGCGAAGGGGCGAAGGCAGCGGCGGCAGGGCTTCGATGGGCGGCAGGCGGCAACCCGCCCCGAACCTCGACCCACCACCTCGCCACCCCACTACCCCGCCACCTCACCCGATCATGCCCTGCTGCCGGGCGTAGCCGAAAATGCCGCCCGCGTCCACGATGTCCGCCACGTCGCCGAGGGGGCGCAGCAGGTGCGTTTCGCCCGTCGTGTGGTCGTGGAGCGTGCCCGCGCGCGTGTCGATCTCCACGTCGTCGCCCGTGCAGATGACGGCGTGGAGCGGCGTCAGGCTCTCGAACGGGATGACGAAGCCGCCGTCCACGGCGTTGCGGTAGAAGATGCGGGCGTACGACAGGGCCACGACGGCCACGACGCCCGCCTCGCGGAGGGCAAACGGCGCGTGCTCGCGGCTCGACCCGCACCCGAAGTTCTCGCCCGCGATGACGATGCGGTACGCGCTCGTCGTCTCCCCTTCCGCCACGAATGGCGTGTGGCCCGAGGGCAGCCCCGCCGCCGCCGCCGGCACGGCGCTGAGCGCAAAACGCCCGTACTCGCGCCGCTCGGCGGGGTCGGTGAGGCTGTACACGAGAAACTGCGCCGGGATGATCTGGTCGGTATCAACCGAGTCGCCCAGCACGTAGGCCGGGCCGCGAAGCGTGGGGGGCATGGCTAATTCACCTGTTGTTGCATCGCTAATGCGTTAGCGCGCGAGGGGTTGTTCAGTTTAATGGCCTTTTCTCGACGCCTTCCCGGGTGATTTTCACCGGCAGGATGTAGCCATTCTCGTCGAAGTACATCCGGTCTATCGCCGTCTCGCGGTGATTTCCGTTTGTCGTCGTCAGCGGGCGGCGGTGGTACACGATGTAGTAATCGTCGGTATTCGGGATGTGGATAATCGAGTGGTGCCCGGCACCTGTTGCAATTTCAGGGTCCTGCTGCAACACCTTGCCGATGCGCTGGAACGGTCCGAATGGCGAGTCGCCTATGGCATACGCCACCGAATAATTCGGCCCGCCCCAGCCGCCTTCCGACCACATGAAATAATACTTGCCATTTCGGATGAACATGAACGGCCCTTCCACATAACCCTCCGGCGTGATGGACTTGAACAATTCGCCATCGCTGAAAGGAATGAAGCCCGTAAAATCACTGTTGAGCTTGCCGATGTTGCAATGTCGCCAGCCGCCATAGATGAGGTAATATGATCCGTCGCTATCCTGAAATACGAACTGGTCTATGGGCTGGGCGCCGTTGTAAAACCTGTCTATCAGCGGCTTTCCCAGATAGTCTTTGAACGGGCCGGCAGGCGAGCTGGACACCGCCACGCCGATGCCGCCGGGCTGCTCGTCGTTCTGAATGTCGTTGGCGCCGAAAAAGAGGTAGTACTTGCCGTCTTTCCGCGTGATGGACGGTGCCCAGATGGAATAGGCCGCCCACGACACATCTTTGATGTCCAGCACGTGCGGGTGTTTTTCCCAGTTGCTCAGGTCTTTAGAGGAGAACGCATCGAGAAACGTCTGCACGAGGTACTTCCGGTTGATGGTGTTTTTGCGGATCTCCCGCTGGTAGTCGGTGAACACCACTTCCGAATCCACCGCGCCATAGTGGTCGGAGTAGGTAGGATAAATCCAGTACGTGTCGTCGAAGATGACGCCTTCGGGATCGGCGTACCAGCCCTCGAAAACGGGGTTGCCGACGCGCTCGGGCGCACGGACGGCGGTCGGGGCGCATCCCGGCAAGGCGAAAAAGGCCAGCACGTAGGCCAGGCTGCGGATCTGGGGGG
>CBDUCD010000396.1:0-2878 GCA_965365535.1 uncultured Rhodothermales bacterium
GGATAGTGTGTTTTTGTCATTGCGAGCGACCGAAGGGAGCGCGGCAATCTCGTCGTTTCGAGCACAACAAGCGAGATTGCCACGGCTCCTGCGGAGCCTCGCAATGACACATAAAGCAACCGGACTTGGTATGACGGAGGGTGGAGGATTGGGTCTGTAGCGATCTGGTTGCCCGGCAGCGGGGACGCGATGGCGCGGCAGGGCGCAATGGCGGAGCAGGGCGCGGCAGGGCGCGGCAGGGCGCGGCAGGGCGCAATGAATTGCGCCCCTACGGAGGGCGCGAAGGTCTGCGAACTTCCCGACTGCCCCCGCGCTCCACCAACCACCCCACCACCCCGCCACCTCCCCACCCCTACTCGGCAGCCTGCTCGACTTCGCGCCAGACGCGCAGGAGGTTGCCGCCCAGGATTTTGGCAATGTCGCCCTCGGCGTAGCCGCGACTGAGCAGGACGGCGACGAGGTTGGGATACATCGAAACGTCCGTCAGGCCGGCGGGCAGCGCCGTCACGCCGTCGAAGTCGGAGCCCAGCCCCACGTGGGCGATGCCGACGAGGCGGACGGCGTAATCAATGTGGTCGGCCACGTCCTCGACCGTCCCCGTGGGCGCGTCGCGGCGGGCCTGGTAGTAGATGGCGGCGGCCTCGCGGCTCCCGTGGTCGGTAAGGCCGCGCCGCTGCATTTCGGCCTCCACGCGCGCCGTCACGGTTGCCTCGCCCGTTTCGTAGGCCGACTTGAGAAACTGCGACCCGAAGTTGATCATCACCACGCCGCCGTTTGCCGCGAGGGCGCGCGCGAGCTCATCGCTCATGTTGCGCTCCCAGCCCGGCGTAAAGTGCCGCATCGAAGAGTGCGACGCGATGGCGGGCGCCCGCGCGATGCGCAGAATCTGAAACGCCGTCGAGTCGGACACGTGGGCCAGGTCCACGAGCACGCCCAGCCGGTTCATCTCGCGGACGATCTGGGCGCCGAGGGGCGTCAGGCCGCCGTTCGTGCGCGAGGTGTCGTAGCTCGAATCGCCCAGCCGGTTGTCCTTGCCGTGCGTGAGCGAGACGTAGCGTACGCCGCGCTCGTAAAAGTGCCTCAGGTCGGCGGGCGAGCCGATGGGGGCGCCGTTTTCCATGCCCAGCGGCAGGGCGATTTTGCCCTCGCGGTGCGCCTTTTCCACGTCGTCGGGGCCGCGGGCGATGACGAACTTGTCCGGCGCGCGGGCCACGAGCGCCTCGACGGAGTCTATCAGCGAGTCCGCTTTGGCAAAGGCGGCGCCCGGGCGATCCTGGTAGGAGGCGGCGATGTAGATGGACATGAAGGGCGCGTCGAGCCCGCCGGCGCGGGCGCGGCCAAAGGAGAAATCGCCCAGCGTGTCGTCCGCGACCACGTCGGCAAAGGGTTCGTGCGTCAGCCGGTAGGGCAGGTCAACGTGGCCGTCCACGATGGGGTAGCGCTGCGCGATGGCGCGGGCGCGGGCCATCGTGGCGGCGGAAAACGTGGGGGCGGTAGCGCGCGCGGGGCCGGGCAGGGGGCGCGGCGCGCACGCGGCAAAGGCGAGCAGCAGGGGCAGAAAGCGCATGGCAGCAGGGGTTGACGCGCCAAGATAGCCGGGGCGCGCGGGCGTCACGGAAGCTGGTAGCCGACGATGTGGACGGTGGGCGCCGTGGGGCGGCTTTTGAACAGCGCCATGCCCTCGCGGACGCTGCGGCGCGGCACGTACTGGAACGTCACCTGCGCCGTCTCGCCGCCCGCCGCTACTTCGACGAGCACCTGCGCCGCCGTCTCGTCGCCCGTGTTTTCGATGCGCACGGGCACCCGGAAGCCCCCGCGCTGCGGCTGCACGTCGCCCAGCGTGGTCGTGAACTGCGGCGGCGCCGACCGCTCGTGCAGCGCCGCGTACACGAGCACGCCCAGCACGCCGGCCACGAGGGCGAGGCTGACGGCAAAGACGCTCCATTCGAGGGCGTTTTTCTGTAGCGACCCCTCGGGGCGCTGTTGCTGCTGCGTCATTGCGATTGTTGCTGGAGAAGAAGCCGACCGGCGGAGGCGCCCATGGCGGCGGGCAGGCCCAGCACCACGGTCTGCGCGGCGGCGAACACGAGGGTGGCGCCCTCGAAACGCCCGAAAAACCACAGCAGAAACGCACTCGTGGCCAGGGCGAGGGCGTACGTGATGACGGTGCCGCGCACCACGCCCAGCGCGCCGCCGCGCGCGTCCTGCCCGATGCCGCCGCGGAAGTTGGAAAAGTACACCGTCAGCGCGCCCAGCACCACCGAGAGGGCCCCCAGCGCCATCAGGTGCCCGTACGAACTCTCGGCGGCAATCTGCACGATTTCCTCCGTCGGCGCCACGTTCGAGGCCACGAGAAAGGCGCCGCAGAGCCCCAGCCCCACCATGCTGCCCAGCGTGCGCCCGTCGTCCTCCTCGCCCGTGCCCTGGTCGTCCTCGCCCTCGCCGCCGCCCAGCTGCGCCGTCCCCACGGACACGCCGATGGCGGCGGCCATGCCCTCGACCAGGATTTTGCCGCCGATCTCGTCCATGTGCATCCCGGCCTGGAGTTCGCCCAGCAGCCACAGCAGAAACGCCGCCAGCACCAGCCCCAGCCCCAACTCCTCCACCGAGTCAATGGCGATCTCCTTCCACGACGCCGACGCGCGCAGCCCGGCAAAGCGGTTGTAGAGCAGCAGCAGCCCGTACGTGCCTGCCAGCCCGGCAAGCAGGCGCTCGGGCGCGGCCATGAAGCCCGTCCACCAGACTTCCATCGTGTAGAGGACGGGCAGGCTGAACAGCAGCCCGCCGGCCACGCCGCGTCCGTACTCGCGCAGCGACTGGGCAATAGTGGGCGCGGAGCGCTGCTGGGGCATGGTTGAGGGTTGGTTTGCTGGTTGGT
>CBDUCD010000397.1:0-2877 GCA_965365535.1 uncultured Rhodothermales bacterium
CACCGCGCCGACCTCGTCGTCTCGACGGCGCACCACGAGTTTTTCGGCATCGCCATTCTCGAGGCCATCTACTGCGGCTGCCACCCGCTTTTGCCCCGCCGCCTGTCGTACCCCGAACTCATCCCCGAAGCCTTGCAGCGGCCCCTGCTGCACGCGCCCATTCTGTACGACGACGAGGACGAGCTTTTCCACGTCGCCTACAAGCTGCTGCGCGGCGAGGAGCGGCCCCTGCCCCTCGCCACGCTCAGCCGCATCCCCGCCCACCTCGACTGGGCCGCGCACGTCGCCGCCTACGACGACCTGCTCGAACAGACGGCCCTGCAAGGCACCGCGCAAGCGTAGCCCGTGGTTGGTTTGCTGAGCCGGTCAAACGAACCCAACCAACCCAACCCACCAGCCATCCCAGCCCACCTCCATGCGCATCGCCACCATTGACGTAGGCACCAACACGGCCAAGCTGTTCGTGGGCGAGGCGCCGGGTGGAACGCTGGCGCCGTGCTACGAGGAGCGCCGCTACGTGCGGCTGGGCGAGGGCCTCGACCGCAGCGGCGAGATTACCCCGGCAGCGCTGGAACGGCTGACGGCGGCGCTGCTGGCCTTCCGCGACGCGGCCCACCAGCACGGCGCCGGGGCCATCTTTGTCGGCGCCACGAGCGCCTCGCGCGACGCCCGCAACCGCGACGCCGTCATGGCCCACGTGCGCGAAAAAACCGGCCTCGACTACCACATTCTCACGGGCGAGGAGGAAGCCGCCCTCAGCTTTCGCGGCGCCGTGTCGGCGCTGCCCGCGCTGGACGGGCCGTGCACCGTCGTGGACATCGGCGGCGGCTCGACCGAACTCGTCGGCGGCACGCCGGGGCACGGCGGCTTCGACTACCGCGCCAGCGTGGACGTGGGCTCCGTCCGCGTGACCGAGCGCTGCTTTACGCGCCAGCCGCCGCCCCGCGACGAGGTGGTGGGGGCCGAAAAGCTGGTGCGCGACGCCCTCGCCGCCACGAACATCCCCGCCGACGCCGCCCGCCCGCTCGTGGGCGCCGCCGGCACCACGGGCGCCCTGGCCCGGATGCACCTGGGCTTCGTGCGCTGGGCCGACGTGGCCGGGCGCCCCGCTACCCTCTCGCGGCTGGACGTGGCGCGGTGGAAGCTGCGCCTGATGCCGCTCACCTTCGACGAAACCCTCGCCCTCAACCCCCGCGTCATGGCGGGCCGCGCCGACATTTTCCTCGCCGGCCTCGTCGTCCTCGAACAGGTGATGGCGTTTCTCGACGCCGGAACGCTCCACATCAGCCCGCGCGGGCTGCGCCACGGCCTGGCGCTGCAAAAGCTCGTGGGCGACTGAAACGCTCAGCCCGGCACCGCCGGCGCCCGCAGCGCTTCAAGGGTGGGCCGCAGCACGCGCCACACGTTAGCCGCCACGATGCGCTGCCCCTCGGCCGTCGGGTGGATGCCGTCGTTCTGGTTGAGGCGCGCGATGCCGCCCACGCCTTCGAGCACGAACGGCAGCAGCACAGCTCCCGTGGACTCGGCGACGGCGGGGAAAACGGCGCGGAACCGCTCGACGTACGGCCCCCCGAAGTTGGGCGGAATCTGCATCCCCGCCAGGATGACGCGCGCGTCGGGGTACTTCGCGCGCGTGCGCCGGACGATGGCCACCAGGTTGCGCTGCGTCGCGTCGGGGGGCAGCCCGCGCAGGCCGTCGTTGCCGCCCAGCTCGACGATGAGCACGGCCAGGGGCGACTCGAGCAGCCAGTTCAGGCGCGACAGCCCGCCCGCCGTCGTCTCGCCGCTGACGCCCGCGTTCTCGACCTCGAAATCCCACCCCAGGCTGTCTATCTTCTGCTGGATGAGGGCCGGAAACGACTGCGAGGGATCGAGTCCGTAGCCTGCCGCAATGCTGTTGCCCAGCACCACGATGCGGCGCGAGGGCGTGGCGGGCGTGGGGGCGGGCGCCGGCGGCGCGCTGGCGCGGAGGGTGTCGGCAGGCAGCGGGGAGGACTCGGGCATATCGGCGTTGCGGCAGGAGGCAGCGGTCAGAACCGCGCCCAGGGCGAGGACGTACGGCAGCAATCGAATCATGGAGGGGGTGGGGAAGCCGGGAGCGCGTAGAAGCAGCCGCAGGCGCGCGGTGTTCGCCCATGACCGGTGAATTGTTGACATCGAAACCATTGTCCCCTCCCCATGCCCCCCGTTCTCCAGGTCGAACACCTCACGCAGCAGTACCGCACCGCCGACCACACCCTCACCGTACTCCACGACGTGTCGTTCACGCTTGAACGGGGGGGCACGCTCAGCATCGTCGGCCCCTCGGGCAGCGGCAAGACGACGCTGCTGGGCCTGTGCGCCGGGCTGGACCGGCCCTCGGCGGGGCGCGTGGTGCTGGCCGGGCGCGACCTGACCGGCATGACCGAGGACGCGCGGGCTGCCCTGCGCGGCGCCCACGTGGGCTTCGTGTTTCAGACGTTCCAGCTTATCCCCACCCTCACGGCCCTCGAAAACGTGATGGTGCCCGCCGAGCTGCGCGGCGAGAAGGACGTGCGCGCCCGCGCCCGGCAGGGCCTGGCCGACGTGGGGCTGGCCGAGCGCACGGGTCACTACCCCTCCGAACTCTCGGGCGGCGAGCAGCAGCGCGTCGCCATTGCCCGCGCCTTTATCAACCGTCCCGACATCCTGTTCGCCGACGAGCCCACGGGCAACCTCGACGCCGACACGGCGGAGTCCGTCGAGGCCCTCCTGTTCAGCCTCAACAGGACGCACGGCACCGCCCTCGTCGTCGTCACGCACAACCCCGAACTGGCCCGCCGCACGGAGCGCGTGCTGTCGCTGCGCGGCGGCGAGGTGGTGGGCGACGTGCTGGCGGAGGTGGGGTAGGGGAGCGTG
>CBDUCD010000398.1:0-2864 GCA_965365535.1 uncultured Rhodothermales bacterium
TGACTAATGCCCAACCTCATCAGTGTTCGCTCGCCGTTACGCGCACCATTTCTTCGAGCGACGTGTCGCCCATTTTGACGAGTTCGCGGGCCGAGTCGAGCAGCGTCAACATGCCCTCTTTGCGCGCCAGCGTGCGGATGGCGTCCTCGTCAATGGCCTCGCTGGCCTCGACGATCATGTGGCGGATGTCGCGCGAGAAGTAGAGCGCCTCGGTAATGGCGCGGCGGCCCTTGTAGCCCGTGTTTTTGCAGTGCGAGCAGCCCTTTGCCTTGAACATGGGCTGCGCCATCTCGTCGGCGGTGAAGCCCATGCGCTTCATCAACACGGTGTCGGGGTCGGGGTCGGGGGTTTTGCAGCGCGGGCACAGGCTGCGGATCAGGCGCTGCGCCACGACGAGGTTGATGGCGTAGGCGATGAGAAACGGCTCGACGCCCATCTTGTACAGACGGCTGATGGCCGAGGGCGCGTCGTTGGTGTGGAGCGTCGAAAACGTCAGGTGGCCCGTGTTGGCCAGCTTGATGGCCAGCTCGGCCGTGTCGCGGTCGCGCATCTCGCCCACCATCACCACGTCGGGGTCGTGGCGCAGAATGGCGCGCATGGCGCCCTCCAGGTTCAGCTTGTGGCTGAGCTTGATCTGGCGCACGCCGGGGATGATGTACTCGACGGGGTCCTCGACCGTGAGCACGTTGACTTCGGGCGTCACCACCTGGTACAGGCTCGCCACGAGCGTCGTGCTTTTGCCCGAGCCCGTCGGGCCGGTCAGGATCACCATGCCGTGCGGCTGCCGGATGGCGCGGTCGAAGCGTTCGAGGGCCGTGTCCAGAAGGCCCAGCTTGCGCAGGTCGGTGACGACCTTCCGGTCGTCGAGAATGCGGATGACGATGCTCTCGGCGCGCACGTCGGGGTTGGCCGTGGCGATGGGCAGAACGGACACGCGGAAGCGGATCAGCGCGTCGTCAATTTTGCGCTGGATGAATCCGTCCTGCGCCTCGTCGCGCTCGAAGCGGTCCACGTTTGTCGAGTTGTCCTTGATGACGGCCAGCAGCGCCTCGGGGTGGACTTTCTCCTCGGTGTACCAGCGCACCAGCCGCCCGTCCACGCGGAAGTGGATTTCGATTTTGCGGCGCGCGTTGGGAAAGATGTGGATGTCACTCGCGCCCTGCCGCACGGCCTCGATAAGGGTCGCCTCGAACAGGTTGATGAGGGCCGACCGTCCGATCTCGGCTTCGAGGGCGTCCTCGTCAATCAGGCCGCTGGCCTTGTCCTCGAAGCTCATGCCCAGGTCCACGGCCGCGCCGCCGCCTTCGTTGAGGCGGTCGAGAAACTCGTTTTTGCGCGGGTAGGCGTCGGCGATGGCCTGCCGCACGACGCCCTCGGGGGCGTACTGGAGCTCGTAGCGCTCGAGCCGCAGGCTGTGCAGCAGCCGGTGCACCTCGGGCCGCGCCGGGTCGTGGGTGACGAAAACGAGACGGGCGGCGCCGTTCTGCGCGTCCACCTCGCACTCGAGCGGGATGACGCGCATCTCGACGAGTTTGTCGCGCTTGTCCTCGGCAAAGGTCGCCATCGCCGAGCGCACAAACTCGCTCGACGGCTGGCCTTCTTTGAGGGGCGCCGCCGGGAAGGCGTACACACGGGCGGCCTCGGCAAAGATGGCCTCGCGGTCCACGCCCGTCGCGTCGGCGAGCACGCGCCAGAGGGCTTCTTTCGAGCGGTCTTTTTCCTGCACGCGCCGCGCGGCCTCGACCTGCGGCCCCGTCACGATGCGCTTGTGCAGCAGCAGCGCCACGACGCGGTCGCGCGACTGCGTGGGCAGCGGCGCCGCCGACGGTTCCTCCTCGGGTTCGGGTTCTGCGGGCGCGGCGGCAGCGGGCGGCTCGGGCGCGGGCGACGCGGCGGCAGGAGGCGGCGCGGGCGCGGCGGCGGGCGGCTCGGGCTCGCGCGCGGGGGCGTCCACGATGGGCGCCTCCACGACGGGCGCCTCGAAGGTGGGCGCGCCCGTGGCCGCACCGTCGCCGTGGACGACGGGCTCGGGGGCGGCGTGGCCGTAGTAGCCGTCGCCCTGCGGCGTGGGCGTGCCGGCGGGCGCGGCGCCGTCGCCCTCGGCGGCCTGCTGCTCTTCCAGAACGGACAGCGCCCGTTCCAGCCGCGTGCGGACGGCGGTTTCCTCGGCATAGACCAGGCTGACTTCGCTGCCCAGCGCCTGCACGAATGCCTGCACCTCCTCGGCGGCCGGGTCGTGCGTGGCGAGGATCAGTTTCTGCGTCTGCGTGGCCGCGTCGTAGCCGAAGTTGTAGGGCAGCAGGTTGAGCTCCCACATCTGGCAGATGGCCACGGGCGGCACAAGCGCCAGCACGGCCTGCACGAAGTCGTGTTTGGGGTGCAGCCCGATCTGCACGGCCTCGAAGCCCTGCACGCGCGCCACGAGTTCGAGCGCCCGCGTCCGGTCCACCCCGTCGAGGGCGACGAGCACCCGCCAGAGCGGGCGGTTCGTCGAGGCGTAGCGCTGCGCCTTTTCCGCCTGCTCGATCCGCACCAGCCCCGCGTTGAGCAGCGCCACGGCCACGGGGTCGTGCTCGAAGTGCTCCGTACCCGCGCGCCCCGGCACGGGCGCGGGCGGGGCCGCCGGCTCGCTCTCACGGGCGCCGCGGCGGAAGGTGTGGCTGAAAAAACTACTCATGGCAGGAGGGGCGGGGTTGGGGGAGGGTCGAGTTGCGGGTGTCGCGTGGGGAGAAGCGTGAGGGGTGGAGGTGGGACGCGGCGGGGGCGCACGCAATGGCAGGGCGCACGCAATGGCAGGGCGCCATGAATGGCGCCCCTACGGCGCCGGTGGTCTATCGCGGGTCATTCGTCACTGGTTATTCGGT
>CBDUCD010000399.1:0-2861 GCA_965365535.1 uncultured Rhodothermales bacterium
CGGTATTCGAGGTCGGTGAGTTCGACGGGGCGCCCGTCGCGCGCGATGCGGTCGTTGTCGAGGTTGACGGTGAGGCCGCCGACGGCAAAGGTGCCCGAGGCCGTGGCGGGGTCGGGCGCGGCGCGCCGCAGGATGGCCTGGATGCGGGCGAGGAGTTCTTCGGTCGAAAACGGCTTGGTGAGGTAGTCGTCGGCGCCCAGTTCGTAGCCGCGCATCCGGTCTTCGTGCGAGCCCAGGCCCGTCAGCATCAGCACGGGCGTGCTGGCGCCCCGGCTGCGGATTTCGCGCAGGATGTCGAAGCCGCTTTTGCCGGGCAGCTTGGCGTCGAGGATGATGAGGTCGTAGCCGGGCAGCGAGGCGGCCTGCTCGAGCCCCTCGGCGCCCGTGGTGACGAGGGTGACGTGGTAGTTCTGCGCTTCGAGGTAGAGCTGGAGGCCCGTGCTCAGCTGCGGATCGTCCTCGACGATGAGGAGGCGAGAGGTATCGCTTTTCTGCATGACGTTGCTATGGGTAGGGTTCGGCGGTGAGGGAGTTGGAAAGCACGGCATGGTACTGCGCGGCAGGCGTAGCAGGCCACAGACGCATGTAATAGGATAGAAAATCGGCGCGCCGGGCGTGGAATCCGGGGCGGCGGCGGCGGGTTCAGCGCGCCCATGACGCTGCCCGCCCGCTACGCCCACGCCACGTTTGCGCGCTACGACGCCCAGACGCCTTCCCAGCAAAACGCCTTGCAGGAGGCCCGCCACTTTGCCGCCGGGATGCGGCGGGCGGGGCCGCTGCGGCGGGCCGTGGCGCGGCTGCGCGGCAAACCCGTGGTGGGCGTCAAGGGGCTGTACTTCGTCGGGCCCGTGGGCACGGGCAAAACGCACCTGCTGGCCGCCCTTTACCACGCCCTCCACCCGCTCGTGCCGTGCCACTTCATGACGGCGCGCGCCCTGTTCCGCTCGACGCACCTGCCCGACGACGACGCCCGCCGCCTCGCCCGGTCGTGCCGCGTGCTGCTGCTCGACGAGGTCGAAATTGACGACCCGGCGAACGAGGCGCGCCTCGTCCACACCCTCAAAGCCCTCGACAAGCGCGGCGTGGCCGTCGTCGCCACGTCGAACGTCGAGCCCGAGCGGTTTCTGGCGGCGGCCTACGGCGGCGACCGCTTCCGGCGCTTTCTGATGGAGGAGTTCCGCGAGCAGTACCGCGTCGTCCTCGTCGGCGGCGACGACTACCGGCGGCGCCTGCCGCGCACGGGGCGCGGGTGGATCGGCCCGGCGGAACAGACGCGGGCCGTAGCAGAGGCGGCGTTCACGGCGCTGGGCGACGGGGCGCGCTGGCTGCCTTTCGGCGCGTTCCGCGAGCTGAGCCGCCGCACCGAGCACCGGGCGCTTGTCGGCCTGCTGGCCGAGGCGCCGCACCTGTTCGTGCCCGACATCGCCATCGGCGGTACGGACGACGCCCTCCGGCTGCTGCGCCTCGTGGACGACCTGTACCTGCTGGACGAACCACCCACGTTTTACTTCACCTCGGAAACCCCGCCCTCCGCGTGGTTCACGGCCGAGGCGCTGCACGGCACGCTGGAAAAAGGCATCGCCGAGAAGTTCACCCGCACTGTTTCGCGCATCCACGCGCTGTGCGCGACAGAGGAGGTGGGCGATTAGCGGTGGGCACGGATTGCCTTTTCCAACCCCCAACCGCTAACCACCCACCTCTACGTCGTGGATCCAGCCGCCGCCGAGCACGTCGTCGCCCTCGTAGAGCACGATGGACTGGCCGGGGGTGATGGCGGATCGGGGCGCGGCAAAGGTCACGCGCAGCTCGTCGTCGCCCGTCTGATGGGCGAGGCAGGCGCCGCCGGCGTCTTTGTAGCGCACCTTGCCCGTGGCAGGCCGCTCGTCGCGCAGGTCGGGGTATTTGATGAGGTTGAGGCCGCGCGCCACGAGCCGCTGCCCGTCGAGCGCCTCGCGCGGCCCGACGGTGATGGTGTTGGTGGCGGCGTCAATGCGGGTCACGTACGCCGGAAAGCCCAGCGCCAGCCCCAGCCCGTGCCGCTGCCCGACGGTGTAAAACGGATAGCCCTCGTGCCGGCCCACGGGCGTGCCGTCGGCGAGGACAAAGGCGCCGCCGGCCACGCGGGCGTCGAGGTCGGGGGTGCGGCTGCGCAGAAAACGCCGGTAGTCGTTGTCGGGCACAAAGCAGATTTCGTAGGAGTCGGGCTTGGCGGCCACGCGGTCGAGGCCGAACGCGGCGGCCATCTCCCGAATCTGCGGCTTGGTGTACTCGCCGAGGGGAAAGATGGAGCGCGCCAGGTGCTCCTGCGGCAGCCCCCACAGGGCGTAGCTCTGGTCTTTGTTGGCGTCCAGTCCGCGCCGCAGCAGCGTGCGCCCCGACGCCTCGTCGGCGGCGACGCGGGCGTAGTGGCCCGTGGCAATCCAGTCGCAGCCCAGGCTGTCGGCGCGGCGCAGCAGGGCGGCCCACTTGATGTGCGTGTTGCACAGCACGCACGGGTTGGGGGTGCGCCCGGCGAGGTATTCGCTCGTAAAGCGGTCTATGACCCAGTCGCCGAACTCCTCGCGGATGTCCACGATGAAGTGGGGAAAGTCGAAGGCGAGGGCGACGCTGCGGGCGTCGTTCATCGAGTCGAGCGAGCAGCAGCCCACCTCTTTGCCGCCGCGCCCGCCGCTGGACGTGTAATCCCACGTCTTCATCGTGATGCCGACGACGTCGTAGCCCTGCTGGCGCAGCAGCGCCGCCGTGACGGACGAGTCCACGCCGCCGCTCATCGCCACGAGCACCTTTCCGTTCTGAGCCATTGCCGTAACCGCGTGTTTGATATCAAATCCGGCATCGCACTTCCCGTTTGTCATGGCGAG
>CBDUCD010000400.1:0-2854 GCA_965365535.1 uncultured Rhodothermales bacterium
CCTCCCTCGAGGGAGGGGTTTGCCGAGCAACATCCAACCGCCAACCTCAAATCTCCAACCTCCAGCCGCCAGCCGCTAATCCATCCCCGCGAGCGCCCCGTCGAGGTCGGCGATGAGGTCGTCGGGGTGTTCGAGGCCGACGGAAATGCGGATGTCGCCCGGCGTGATGCCCAGATGGGCAAAGCGTTCGGGCGGCGTCTCTTTGAGGGCGCTGATGACGGGCGCATAGACCAGGCTTTCGTGCCCGCCCCAGCTCACGCCCAGCAGAAAAACGCGCAGCCCGTTGACGAACGCCTTGATGGCGTCCACGCTGCGGGTGGCGAGCGTGAAGCCCATCAGCCCGCTCGTGCCCGACATCTGCCGGCGCGCCAGGGCGTGCTGCGGGTGGCTTTCCAGGCCGGGATGCCGCACCCGCGCCACGGCGGGATGTTTTTCGAGAAAGCGGGCAACGGCCAGCCCCGACGCCTGGTGCTGCTGCATCCGGAGCGGCAGCGTGCGCAGGCTGCGCACGAGCAGCCACGCGCTGAACGGCGACAGGATGCCGCCCAGCAGTTCGCCCTCCTGCCGCTGCATCGCCTCGATGTCGGCCCGCCGCCCGACGACGACGCCGCCCAGCAGGTCGCTGTGGCCGCCCAGGTATTTCGAGCACGAGTGCACTTCGAGGTCGATGCCGAGCGCGAGGGGCTGCTGGAAAAGCGGCGTCGCCCACGTGTTGTCTATCACGGTGCGGATGCCGCGCGACTTCGCCAGCGCCGCGACGCCCGCCAGGTCCTGCAACCCGAAAACAGAAGACGACGGGCTTTCGAGGTAGATCAGCCCCGTCCTCTCCGTCAGCGCCGCCTCGAACTGCGCGACGCTGTCGCCCGCCACGAACGTTACGGCGACGCCCATCTTTTCGCGCAGGTAGCCACTCAGGAAGTTGGCCGCCGGGCCGTACGCGTTGCGGACAGCCACGACGTGGTCGCCGGCGCGCAATTCGTGGAGCACCGCCGCCGCGATGGCCGCCATGCCCGAGCCGAACAGCCGCGCCCGCTCGCCCCCCGCCAGCTCGGCGATTTTCGCCTCGGCGAGTTGGACGGTCGGGTTGCCGGCGCGCGAGTAGATAAAGGCGTTTGTGCGGTCGTCGAAAGCGGCGTCGAGGGCGTCCCAGTCCTCAAAGGTGAACAGGGAGTTCTGGAACAGCGGCGGCACGACGGCGCCGTGGTAGTCGGCCCGGCGCTCGCCGCCGTGCATCAGCCGCGTTTCGGGGTGCAGGTCAGACACGGTTGGGGAGGGACTGCTCGCCGTAAAAGCAGCCGATGCCCGTCAGGGCCAGAACGGGCGCGACGACGAAGTTGGCGAGGGATAGAATCTGCCACGGCGCGTACGCCGCGAAGGGCACGCCCAGCGTCGCCACCATGAACACCGCCGTCGGCGTCCACGGCACGACGCTTTCGAGCATCGTGCCCGTATCTTCAAGGGAGCGCGACAGCACGCGGCGCGGAATGCCGAGCGCGTCGTACCTGGCCTTGAAGGCGTCGGCCACGATGAAACTTGTCGCGTACTGATTCGACGTGAGCGCGTTCGTGACGGCACTCGCGGCCAGCGTCGAGAGGACGGTCGTGGAAGGGCGGCGCGCAAACCGGAACGCCCGCCCCACTACGCGGTCAATGGCGCCCACGTGGTCCATCGCCCCGATAAACACGAACACGGCAATGGCGATCACGATGGCGTCTATCAGCGCGTACAGCCCGCCCCGGTCGAGCAGCGTCGTCACGTTTTGCGTCACGCCCACCGCCCACGGCGCCATCTCGGTGCTGAAGCCGTGGTAAAGTGACTGCATCACGTCGGCGAGGGTAAAGGGCTGGATGGCGAGCGCGAGCAGCGACGCCGCGACGACGGACACGACAAGCGTCGGGACGGTGGGCTGGCGCGCAAGCGAGCCCACGAGCACGATCAGGGGCGGCACGAGCAGCAGCACGTGGAACGCGAAAATGGAATCGAGCGCGTCCATGAACGGCTGCATGGCGCCCACGCTGCCCCCCGCCGCGGCAGGCGGATAGGCAAAGCCGAGGGCCGTGTAGGCCGCACACGCCACGAGCGCCGAGGGAATCGTCGTCCACAGCATCGAGCGGATGTGGTCGAACACGCCCGTATCGGCGGCCAGCGCGGCGATGTTCGTCGTGTCGGAAAGCGGCGAGAGCTTGTCGCCGAAATACGAGCCGCCCACCACGGCCCCCGCCGTGATGCCCAGGTCGCCGCCCATCGCGTGCGCAATGCCTATCACGACGACGCCCACCGTCCCCGCCGAGCCCCACGACGTGCCCGTGAGCATCGAAAACACGACCGGCACCAGAAACGCGCTCAGGTACAGCACGGAGGGGTGGATGAGTTTGAGGCCGTAGTAGATGAGCATCGGAATGGTGCCGCAGACCATCCAGCTCGCGATAATCATCCCGATGGCGAAAAAGATGAAAAACGCCGGCAGCGCCTTCGACAGCTTTTGCACGATGGTCGCCTGAATCGCGTCCCACCGGTGCCCCAGCAGCACCAGTTCGACGACGGCAAACGTGGCCGCGAGCACGAACACGATTTCGAGTGGAAACGCGGGCTGCCCGAAAAACTGGGGCCGCAGAATGAGGCCGTACACGACGAGGGCCAGCAGAAACAGGACGGGCCACAGCGCCTGCGCAAACGTGACGGGCGGTTGCCGGGCGGGCGCGGACGGAGGGGCGGACGGTTCCAAAAGGCGGTCGGGGGCTGGAGGCAAAAGGCGGGCGCCCTGCGAAAGTACGCCCGGGCCGCGACGCCGTCAGCCCCCGGCGACTTGCGCCAGGCGCTCCACGCGCAGCGCTTGCAGGTAGCTCTGCACCAT
>CBDUCD010000401.1:0-2852 GCA_965365535.1 uncultured Rhodothermales bacterium
ACGCAATACGCACCATGCACATCGACTTCCCCTACCACCTCGACGGGCGCGGGCGGACGGCCCAGACGGACAGCGCCAACTACGTCCGCGACCTCATCGAGCAGGTGCTCTTCACCTCGCCCGGCGAGCGCGTCAACCGGCCCGGCTTCGGCAGCGGGCTGCTCCAGGTCGTGTTCGAGCCCGGCGGCGCCCTGCTCGCGGGCGTCGTCGAGACGACGGTGCAGGCCGCGCTTCAGCAGCACGTGGGCGACCTCGTGGTGGTCGAGGGCGTGGACGTGGCCGCCGACGAGGGCGTGCTGGGCGTGACGGTGCGCTACGTGCTGCGGCAGACGCGCGAGCGCCAGACCGCCTATTTCAGCCAGACCGCCTAAGCGTGATGGACGCCATTTACCACTGCCAGAACCTCAACCGGCTTGCCCGCGTGCGCGCCCACCCGACGCTCAACGGCATCGCGTGGCTCGAAGTGCTCGACGGGCGGGCGCCCGCCGGCAGCCCGCGCCAGCAGACCCTCCTCGTCCACTTTGCCAGACCCCTCGCCGACGCCCTCGACGCCCGGCAGGTGCGCGTCGAGGCGCCGCCGCGCGCCCTGCCCGTGGGCGTCGTGTGGGCGCGCCGCGCATCGGAGGCCGCGAGCCTGCGCGCCGAAGGACTCATCAGCACGGCGGAGCGCGATTTCCTGCTTGCCCTCGCCGACGCCGACGCGACGCTGGCCGTGCGCACCGACAGTCGCGGCGACTTCTCGACGTACACGCTGCGCCTCGTCGCGGCGCCCGGCGAAACCCTCCCGCCGCCCGGCATTGACCGGCGGCTGGCCGAGATCGCGTTCCAGTTCAAGGTCGAGTGCCCCAGCCCCTTCGACTGCGCGCCCGACGAAAGCTGCCCCGACGACGCGCCGGCGGCACCTACCATTGACTACCTCGCCCGCGACTACGCGAGCCTGCGCCGCCTCATGCTCGACCGCATGGGCGTGACGCTGCCCGCGTGGCAGGACCGCAGCGCCGCCGACGTGGGCGTGGCGCTCGTGGAACTGCTGGCGTACGTGGGCGACCACCTCGCCTACGCCCAGGATGCCGTGGCGACGGAGGCGTACCTGGGCACCGCCCGGCAGCGCGTGTCGGTGCGGCGCCACGCCCGGATGCTCGACTACGCCGTCCACGAGGGCCTCAACGCCCGCGCGTGGGTGCACTTCCAGGTCGAGCCCGGCGGCCCCGCCGAGGGCCTGACGCTGGCGGCCCACACGCCCCTCCTGACGCGCGGCGACGCGCCGCTCGTGTTCGAGACGATGCACGCCCTCCGGCTGGCCTCGAACCAGAACGAGATCGCCTTTTACACCTGGGACGACGACGCGTGCTGCCTTGCCGCCGGCGCCACGCGCGCCACGCTGCTGAGCCGCGAAGACCCGTCCGTCGCTGCGCCGCTCGATCTCCGCGAAGGCGACGTGCTCGTGTTCGAGGAAGTGGTGGGGCCGGAAACGGGCCTGTCCGTCGATGCCGACCCCGCGCACCGCCACGCCGTCCGCCTCACCGCCGCCGTCCGCACGACGGACGCGCTGTCGGGCGCCGAAATCGTCGAGGTGGCGTGGGCCGAGGGCGACGCGCTCCCCTTCACCCTCTGCCTGTCGGCCCGCGTGCCTGCCGGCGGCGGCGCCTTTGCCGTGCGGCCCGTGGGCGTGGCCCGCGGCAACGTCGCCCTCGCCGACGCCGGGCAGACCATCGTGGACGACGCCCTCGACCCCGACCGCGTGACCGACACGCGCTACCGCCCGCGCTTGCGGCAGGCCAACGTCGTGTACGCCGAGCCCTTCGACGCCCGTGCCCTGGCGCTGCGCCCCGCCGCCGACGCGCTGGGGCAGGACGCCCGCCGCGCCATGCCCGCCCGCCTCACCCTGAACGACGGCGACGAGACGTGGCAGCCGCGCCGCGACCTGCTCGGCAGCAGCCGCTTTGCGCCCGAGTTCGTCCTCGAAACCGGCGGCGACGGGCGCGCCACGATCCGCTTTGGCGACGACGTGCTGGGCAAGGCGCCCACGCCCGGCGCCCCCTTCACCGCCACCTACCGCGTGGGCGGTGGCCCGGCGGGCAACGTCGGCGCCGACGCCATTGCCGACGTAGTGGGCGTGCCCGGCATCGCGCGCGTGCGCAACCCCTTGCCTGCCGTGGGCGGCCTGCCTCCCGAACCCCTCGACGCCGTGCGGCTCTACGCGCCCCAGGCGTTCCGCCTGCAGGAGCGCGCCGTGACGGAGGAGGACTACGCCCGCATTGCCGAGCGCCTGCCGGGCGTGCAGCGCGCGATGGCACGCTACCGCTGGACGGGCTCGTGGCGGACGGTTTTTCTGACCGTGGACCGCACGGGCGGCCTGCCCGTCCGCGACGACGACTATTTCCTCGACAGCCTCCGCGCCCACCTCGAACGCTACCGCATGGCCGGCTTCGACGTCGAAATCGGCGACCCGGTGTACGTGCCGCTCGACGTGGAAATGGCCGTCTGCGTGGCGCCCGGCTACTTCCGCGCCGACGTGCAGCAGGCCCTCCTGCGCGTGTTCAGCCGCGCCGTGCGCGCCGACGGCACGCGCGGCTTTTTCCACCCCGACGCCTTCACCTTCGGGCAGCCCGTTTTCCTGAGCCAGCTTTACCAGGCCGCCCTCGCCGTCGAAGGCGTCGCCTCGGTCGAAGTGACGCGCTTCCAGCGCTACGGCAAACGCGCCGCCGGCGAGCGCGAAAAGGGCGTGCTGCGCCCCGCCGACATGGAAATCGTCCGCCTCGACAACGACCCCAGCGCGCCCGAAAACGGTCGCCTCACCTTCGCCATGGCGGGAGGGGTGTAGTGGGGTCGCTCGCGCTGCTCGCTGTTGG
>CBDUCD010000402.1:0-2833 GCA_965365535.1 uncultured Rhodothermales bacterium
CCCTCAATGCCGTCCTTCGGCCAGAATCTTGTCCCAGTCGCGGGCGGCGGCGTCGAGGGCCTGGTCGAGCGGGCGGTTGTCTTTAAAGGCGCGCAGCAGGTGGGTTTTGAAAGACTCCTGCAAGCGGTTGTAGTTGTCGAGCGAGGGCTTGAGCACGCGGGCGCCCTCGACCTGCGCCGCCGCGACGCGCCGCGCCTGCCCGACGAGGCTCGTGTCGGGCGCCACGAAAAACGAGTCGCGCAGGGCGGCCCGCACCGAAGGAAAGACGGGGACGATTTTCGAGAAGGCGAGCTGGTTGGGGCCATTCGTCATAAAGGCGGCAAAGGCCGCTGCCAGGGCCGGGTTGGCCGACTTGCGGCTCACGGCCAGGCTCATCACGGCCAGGTTGCGGTCGCCCGTGGCGCCCGTCACGGCAGGGGCTACGCCCGTCGTCTGGTAGAGCGTGGGGGCGTTTTCCTCGATAATGCGCAGAAACTGCGGCCCGCCGATAAACAGGGCGATGGTGCCGCCCTGGTAGAGGCGCAGCGCCGCCGCGTGTCCCTGCGAGATGCTTTCGCGCGGCATGGCGCCCGCGGCAAACGTCCGCTGCCAGTCGGCCAGCACCTGCCGGGCACGCGGCGTATCAAAGCGCGCCTCCCGCCCATCGGGCGAGACGACGGGCACGCCCTCGGCCTCCAGCACCTCGATCATGTCGCTCTCGACGATGACGTTGAAGAAAAAGGCGTAGTCGCCCGTGCGGGCGCGGTACCGGCGCGCCCAGTCGAGCAGGTCGGTGTAGGTGCGCGGCAGGCTGTCGGCGCTGAAGCCGGCGGCGCTCAGCTTGGCGCGGTCGTAGATGAGAATCTGGGTCGAGAGGTACCACGGCACGCCGTAAAGCCCGCCCTCGACGCGCAAGGGGGCGACGGCGGCAGGCAGGTAGGCCGCCACCGTGGTGTCGGCCAGCAGCGTGTCGAGGGGGGCGAGGGCGCCCAGCGACGCGTACTTTTTGACGAAGTCGGCGGGCAGGTTCACCACGTCGGGCGAGCGCCCGGCGGCAATGGAGTTGAGGAATTTCTGCGTGATGCCCTCGTAGGGCACGTCCACCCACCGGACGGTCACGCCGGGGTGCGCGGCCTCGAACTCGGCGATGACGCCGCGGATGTAGCCGTCGAAGGTGGGCGAAAGCTGGAGCGTCCAGAACTCGACCGTGTTGGGGTCGCGGGGGGCGGGGCGGCAGCCCGCCAGCAGCCCGGCGCCCAGCACGAACGCCAGCAGCCAGCAGGCGCGGCGCAGCGCGCAAAAGTCGGGGATGCGGGGTCGAACAGGCACAGGCGGTCAGCGGGCGTCGGCGGGCACGAGGGCGCCGTCGAAAGCGAGGCGGGCGCCGTGGCCGAGCAGGTGGCGGCGCAGCGCCACGCCGTCGAGCTGGCGGGGCGTCACGTGCTGGCGCAGCGACAGGGCGGCGGCGCGCCCGGCGGCCTCGCCCATCGCGCGGCAGTTGCTCTGGATGCGCACGGCGCCCTGCGCCTCGAAGCTGGCCGACAGCGCCCGGCCCACCACGAGCAGGTTCTCGACGCCCAGGGGCACGAGGCAGCGGTAGGGAATCTCGTGGTACTGGCCGTCGGGCAGCTTGACGAGGCGGGCGGCGTTTTCGTCGCGCCGGTGCAGGTCTATGGGGTAGCAGTTGCGGGCAATGGCGTCGTCGAACTTGCGGGCGGCCATGAAGTCGTCGGCGGTAAGGACGTATTCGCCCACGATGCGGCGCGTCTCGCGCACGCCCACGAGCGGCGCCGTCTGCGAGAGGTACGCGCCCGCGCAGCCGGGCACGTAGCGCCGGAAAAAGTGGAGGTAGCGCCGGATCATGCGCCGCCCCTCGACGGCGGCATTCGAGAGGTGGAACGGGTTGGTGCCGTCTATGTGGGTGCGGATGCGCGGGTTGTTGAAGGCCAGCTCGCCCGGGCGCCCGTTCATCGAGAAAAGCTGGACGTAGTTGAGGTCTTCGTCTTCGAGGACGCCCTCGGCCACGGCCTGCCGGAACAGGGGTTCGAGGGGCCAGCCGCGCCCGGCCACCATCGCCGTCGTGAAAAGGGGCTGCTCGCCCGGCGCGTGCGGCGGCGTCACGTCGAAGCGGCCCTGCCCTTCGAGAAAAGGCATCAGCGTGCCAAAGTCCACCCCGCCCAGCAGAAAGCGGAAAGCGAGAGGCTGGTGGTCGCCCTCGTCGTCGCCCACCTGGCAGGGCACGCCGGCCTCGAAAGCCACGTCGGCGTCGCCCGTGGCGTCAATGGTGCGCCGGGCGCGGATGGCAAACAGGCCCGCCTTGTTGTGGAAAATGCCGCCCGCGAGCGCGCCGTCCTCGACCATCGGCGCGACGAAATGCGTGTAGAACAGGAGTTCGGCGCCCGCGTCGGTGGCGAAGTCGTCCAGCACGACTTTGAGCATCTCCGGGTCGAACCAGCCCTCGTTGCCGTCCGAAAAGCGGCCCGAGTGCCCGATGGCCATCATGCGCCGGTTGATTTCCAGGTCGAGGCCGCCGTTGAGCGGGATGCCGGCGACCTGGTTGGGCATCATGGGCGTGACCGTGGCGCCGGTCTGGGTGCCGCCCAGAAAGCCCAGGCTTTCGGCGACGAGCGTCCGGGCGCCTTCGCGCGCGGCGGCGGTAGCAGCTACGGCGCCTGCCGTGCCCCCGCCCACCACGAGCACGTCCACGCTACGCAGGACAGGCAGCGGGCGGGCGTCGAAGGCGACGTGGCCGAGGGCTTCCGGGGTGTCTGAAAAAGGCAATGGTGCGGGCGGGTGGGTGGCCCGTAAGGTAGCACTTCCACGCCGGCGCGTCCCAGCGCGCGCGGCCACCAAC
>CBDUCD010000403.1:0-2817 GCA_965365535.1 uncultured Rhodothermales bacterium
AGCTGCTCGACGGGCTGGTGCGTCGGGCCGTCCTCGCCCAGCCCGATGGAGTCGTGCGTGAAGACGTACACGACGGGCTGTTTCATGAGGCAGCTCAGCCGGAAGGCGGGCCGCAGGTAGTCGCTGAAAATGAGGAACGTGCCGCAGTAGAGGCGCAGCCCGCCGTGCAGCGTCATGCCGTTGCAGATGGAGGCCATGCCGTGCTCGCGCACGCCAAAGCGGAAGTACTGGCCCTCGGGCGTGGCCGGCTCGAAATCCGCCCGCCCTTTGACGTGGGTTTTGTTGGACGGCGTCAGGTCGGCGGAGCCGCCGACGAGTTCGGGCAGCTTTTCGGCGAGGGCGCCGAGGGCCTTGCCGCTGGCCGCGCGCGTGGCCATTTTGTCGCCCGCCGCGAAAACGGGCAGGTCGGCGTCCCAGCCGTCGGGCAGGCGGCGCCCCATCACGCGATCCCACTGCCGGGCGAGGGCGGGTTCTCGTTCGGCCCACGCGTCGTAGCGCTGCTGCCACGCGGCCTCGGCCTGGGCGCCTTTTTCGAGCGCCTGCCGGTAGTGCGCGTACACGTCGTCGGGAATCTCGAAAGGCGCGTACGGCCAGTCGAGGGCTTGGCGCGTCTGGGCAAGCACTTCTTTGCCCAGCGGTTCGCCGTGAGCCTTTTCCGTGCCCTCTTTGCCCGGCGCGCCAAAGCCAATGGTGGTGCGGACGACGATAAGGGACGGGCGCTCCGTTTCGGCCTTTGCCCCTTCGATGGCCGCGTCAAGGGCGTCGAGGTCGTTGCCGTCGCCCACGCGGTCCACGTGCCAGCCATACGCCTCGAAGCGCCGCGCCGTGTCGTCGGTAAAGGCGAGGTCGGTCGAGCCGTCAATGGAGATGTGGTTGCTGTCGTAGAGGTAGATCAGCTTGCCCAGCTTCAGATGGCCCGCCAGCGACGCCGCCTCGTGCGAGATGCCCTCCATCAGGTCGCCGTCCGAGACGATGCCGTAGGTGAAGTGGTCCACGACGTCGCGCCCGTAAATGGCGGCGAGGTGCGTTTCGGCCATCGCCATGCCGACGCCATTGGCGAGCCCCTGCCCGAGGGGCCCGGTCGTCGTCTCGACGCCAGGCGTGTGGCCGTACTCGGGGTGGCCGGGCGTGCGGCTGTCGAACTGCCGGAACTGCTTGAGGTCTTCGATGCCGAGTTCGTAGCCCGTCAGGTGGAGCAGGCTGTAGAGCAGCATCGAGCCGTGGCCGGGCGAGAGCACGAACCGGTCGCGGTCGGGCCAGTGCGGGTGGGCGGGGTTGTGCCTGAGGTGGCGCTGCCACAGCACGTACGCCATCGCGGCGGCGCCCATGGGCATTCCGGGGTGGCCGCTGTCGGCTTTCTGGACGGCGTCGGCGGAGAGGAAGCGGATGGCGTTGATGGCGCGCTGCGCGAGCGCGTCGTCGTTGAGACGGGGCATCAGAAAGGGGGAAACGGTTACTGAGCGGCGGTTTCGGTGGCTTCTTCGATCAGGCGCCCCAGGCAGGCAAAGGTGCGGGATTCGTGCGAGACGGTGCGGCCGTTGATGAGCACGGCGGGCACCGACGTGTTGCCGCTGGCCTGGAACGCCTCGCGCGCCGCAAAGGCCGCCGGGCGGTAGTCGCCGTTTTCAATCCCCCTGACGATGGCGTCGCCGTCGAGGCCGATCTGGGCGGCGATAGCCTTCACGTCGGCCTCACTCAGCCCGTTGGGGCGGGCGTTGCTGAACTGGAGGGCCAGCATCTCGTCGAACTTGCCCATCTGGGCGGCGGCGTAGAGCGCCTGGCCCTGCACGACCGACTTGTCCCAGAACACGACGGGCTTGACCACGAAGCGCGCCCTGTCGCCATAGGCCGCCATCACCTGTTTCATGACGGGGTAGAAGTGGCGGCAGTGCGGGCAGTTAGGCTCGAAAAACTCGATCACCGTCACGGGCGCGTCGGCCTTGCCCTCGACCACGTCGTGCGTCGTGATAAGCGAAGCGTAGTCGGCGACCGCCGGGATCTCGGCGTTGTAGGCGCAGACGAACGAACTGTCGGCGGGAATGACGGGCGCCGGCGCGATGGCGTCGGCGGGGCGCAGGGCCGTGGGCGCCGCCGGCGCCGGCCCGACCGACCGGAAGTAGAGCATGTCCGCCCCCGCCAGCACGACGGTGAGGACGGCCAGCGTGGCGTAAAGGCGTCCATCCCGGACGACGGTGCGAGCTTTCATGGGCGTGAGGTGTTGGAGGAGAAAAGGTCAATGGCCGTCAGAACAGCCATGAGGGCGATAATGGTGGCCGACGTGAGGCAGAGCGCGCACAGCTCGTGGAGCACGAAAAACTGGACGTACACGAGGTAGAGCGCGTACACGAACCCCACGCCGATGGCGGCGGCGCGCAGCCGCTTGAACAGGGCCGTCTGGCCCGGCAGCGCCACGAGGGCGCCGCCCAGAAACGCGACGCCAAAGTAGAACAGGAAGCCCCACACGGTATTGGACACGCCCAGCAGCTTGCCCTGCTCGCCCCCCGTGACGACCTCGCAGTTGAACGTCTCCTCGACGGCCTCGCTGGTCGTGAAGCCCAGGCAACCCCGCGAAAAGCCGATCCGCTGGTTGAGCGCGAGGTGGACGACGACGAGGATGCCCACGAGCGAGAGCACGAACAGGGCGCGGTCGAGGGGCGGACGGTAAACCGAAAGCGGACCCGCTGCAGAGACGGGGGCGGCGGTGCCGGTGGCCTGGGGCATGGAAGGGGTGAGGGTAGGCGTGAAAAAGACGTTCGGGCGCGCATACGCGGCACCCCGCGCACCGGCTCCCCATGTCGTAAAATCCCCCATGCTACC
>CBDUCD010000404.1:0-2817 GCA_965365535.1 uncultured Rhodothermales bacterium
GCCCCGCCGACGTGGACACGGCGCTGGCGCTCGTGCCCGACAGTCTGCTGCTGCACGCGCCCCCCGGCCACCCGCCGCCCTTTGCCACCGCCGACGCGGCGCGCGACGCCTACCGCCGCGTGCTCGCGCCCCGCCTGGCCGACACGGCGCCGTTCGTGGACGAGGCCGTCGCGGCCCGCGAACGCGTGGACGCCGCCCCCCGCCGCGCCCTGCCCTACCGCCGATGACGTGGCACGCCTACGACTACGCCCCGCTGCGCCTCGTGCCCGACGTGTGCGCCGGCGCCCGCCTCGACGTGGGCGTGGCCGTGCACAGCCGCACGGCAGGCTTTCTGGCCGTCCACACCCACCTCGACAGGGACTGGCTGGCGCGCCGGGCGCCGCACGTGGACGCGGGCCTCGTGGCGCGCTTTCTCGACGCCCTGGGCGCCATCGCGGCGGGCGGCGCCGAGGCCGGCCCCATCGGGCTGCTGCCGCCCTCCGAGCGGTTCCACTGGCTGACGGCTCCCCGCTCCACCATCCTCCAGCCCGGCCCCGTGCGCGGCGGGCGCGCTACGGACGTGCAGGCCGCCTTTGCCACCCTCTGCGCCCAGATCACGTGACGGGCTCACGATCTGGTGCGCCCCTGACGGGTTCAGCAGGGACAGCCACGGCGCCCGGCGTACCGGCCTGTTCGTGGAAATAGGCCACCTGCTCCTTCCACGACTTTCCCGCCAGCTGTTCGTGCTGCGCGTCCCGGATGCGGCGCACCATTGCAACGGCGTCGGTCTGGAAGTCAGGCTTCTTTTCCATGGCTGGTCACCTCCCGAGGCGAGTATATCTGAATGGGCTTGTGGCCCTGTTCGATGTTGACGGCGTTAAAACGGCGGATTTTGTCGAAGCGGACGATATGCTTGAAGTTCCAGCTTACGAGCACGTCGGTGCCTCCAACGGTTGCGAGGGCGATGTGGAGGGCGTCGTTTGAAAACCTGGGCGGCAGAATCCGATGGGCGTCGTACGCGGCGGCCAGCGTCCGCACCTCATCGTCGAAGTCGAGCACTTCGGCTCCAAGCCGGAGCAGTTCTGCGTGCTGCTCCCGCACAGGCTCGGGCGCGAGGGCCATTTCCGCTGCCACGACCACCGACAGCACAGGCGCGAAGCGTCCCACGCGGAAGTCTTGAACGAGGCCGCGCGACCACAGGGAAAACTCGGGGTCGAAGCAGCCCCCGATGACCGAGGTGTCAACGTAGATGCGCTGAAGCTTCATGGCGTCAAGTTACGCCCGATACCCGAATGCCGCGAGGTGTGCTGCGCCCGGCTTTCCCGCGCCATCGGGTAGCGCCCTGGACGCCTGCGGGGTTGGGGCGGTGCCGGTGCTATCTTGGGCAAAAGCCGAACGTTACGATGGAAGCCGTCACCGCTGCGCCTGCACTGGAAAAGGAGTTCGCGCCTTTCCGCCAGAACATCGTCGGCATTGACCACACGTTTGCGACGCCGTATGGCGAAGTGCCGCTCGTCTATGCCGACTGGATCGCGTCGGGGCGCCTCTACCGCCCCATCGAACGGCGGATGCTGGACGAGGTGGGGCCGCTCGTGGCCAACACGCACACGGAGACAAGTCTCACGGGCACGGCCATGACGCAGGCGTACCGCGAGGCGCGCGCCCGCATCAAGGCGCACGTCGGCGCCGGGCCGGACGACGTGCTGATCGTGGCGGGCACGGGCATGACGGGCGTCGTCAACAAGTTCCAGCGGCTGCTCGGCCTCAAGGTGTGCGAGGGGCTGCGGCCCTTTACGCACGTGCCCCCCGACGAGCGGCCCGTGGTGTTCGTGACGCACATGGAGCACCACTCGAACCAGACGACGTGGCTCGAAACCATCTGCGACGTCGTCTGCGTCGAACCCGACGACGCCGGCCTGGTGGATCCAGACCGCCTCGAAAGCGCCCTCCGGCCCTACCGCGACCGCAAGCGGCTGTTCGGCGCCTTTACGGCCTGCTCGAACGTGACGGGCATCGCCACGCCCTACTACGACCTCGCCCGCGTGATGCACCGGGCAGGCGGGCTGTGCTTCGTGGACTTTGCCGCGTCGGCGCCCTACGTTGACATCGACATGCACCCCGCCGACCCCGAGGCCCGGCTGGACGCCGTCTTTTTCTCGCCCCACAAGTTTCTGGGCGGGCCGGGCACGCCGGGCGTGCTCGTCTTCGACGGGCGCCTCTACCACAACGCCGTGCCCGACCACCCGGGCGGCGGCACGGTGAGTTTCACGAATCCGTGGGGATTGCACGCCTACTTCAAGGACATCGAGGCGCGCGAGGACGGCGGCACGCCGGGCTTTTTGCAGACCATCCGGGCGGCGATGGCCCTTACCCTCAAAAATCAGATGGGCACCGGGCGCATGGCGGCGCGCGAGCGCGAGCTGCTGGCCCGCGCCCTGCCCGCCCTGCGCGCCCTCCCCACCCTTCACGTCCTCGCCGACATGCACGAGGAAAGGCTGGGCGTGGTCTCGTTTTTCGCCGAGGACGTGCATTTCAACCTGTTCGTGCGCCTGCTCAACGACCGCTTCGGCGTGCAGGTGCGCGGCGGCTGCTCGTGCGCGGGCACGTACGGCCACTACCTGCTCCACATAGACCCCACGCGCAGCCAGCGCATCATGGATCGCATCGAAGGCGGCGACCTGCTGGCGCGGCCCGGCTGGGTGCGCCTCTCGCTCCACCCCACGATGACAGACGCCGAACTCGACTACACCCTCGACGCCATCCGGCAGGTGGCGCGCCACGCCCGCGCGTGGGAGGCCGACTACGCCTACCAGCCGCGCCAGAACGTGTGGCAGCACC
>CBDUCD010000405.1:0-2805 GCA_965365535.1 uncultured Rhodothermales bacterium
CGGGGGCGCGGTGGATGGCGTCCCCACAACCCGATCCGCCAACCGCCAACCTCTCCACTCGTCACACCCATGTCCCTCAACACCATTCTGACGCCCGAGCAGGACGCGCGCTGGGGCGACCCGGCGACGATCCAGCGCATCCTGCGGCAGTCCAAGACGGTCGCCATCGTCGGGCTGTCGAAAGACCCGCAGAAGGCCAGCCATTTCGTGGCCGTGTACCTCCAGTACCGGGGCTACCGCATCGTGCCCGTCAACCCGACGCTGACGGGCGTGCTGCTGGGCGAGCAGGTGTACCCGACGCTGCTCGACATCCCGGAGGGGGTGCAGGTGGACCTGGTGGACGTGTTTCGGGGCGAGCGGCACTGCCCCGAAATCGCGCGGCAGGCCGTCGAGATAGGGGCGCGGGCGCTGTGGCTGCAACTGCGCATCGTGAGCCCCGAGGCGGCGGCCATTGCCGAGGCGGCGGGGCTGGACGTGGTGATGGACCGTTGCACCAAGATGGAGCACGGGCGCTACGCCGGCGGGCTGCACAGCGTGGGCATGAACACGGGCCTCATCAGCGCCCGGAAAGCGCGCCGGTGAGGTTTTCCCGCCCCGGCTACGCCGCCTCCGCCGCCGCGTCCACGATGGCCTGGAAGGCGTCCGCGTCGAGGCTGGCGCCGCCGATGAGGCCGCCGTCCACGTCGGGTTGGGCGAGGAGTTCGGCGGCGTTCTGGGGTTTCATGCTGCCGCCGTAGAGCAGGGGGATGGCCCGCGCGGTGCCGGCGTCGTAGCGGGTGCGCAGCCACGCCCGGATGGCCGCGTGCATCTCCTGCGCCTGCGCCGGCGTGGCCGTCTCGCCCGTGCCGATGGCCCAGACGGGCTCGTAGGCGACGACCGTGCGGCCAGCCTCTTGGGCCGACAGCCCCTCGTACGCCGCCCCGAGCTGGCGCTCGACGACGGTCTGGGCGGCGCCTTCGCGGCGTTCTTCGAGCGTCTCGCCCACGCACGCGATAGGCGCGAGGCCCGCGTCGAGGGCCAGGCGCAGCTTGCGCGCCACGATGCCGTCGCCCTCGCCGTAAAGCTGGCGCCGCTCCGAGTGCCCGACGATGCAGTAGCGGCAGCCGACGGCCACCAGCATGTCCGCCGACACCTCGCCCGTAAAGGCGCCCTGCTTTTCGTCGGCCACGTTCTGCGCGCCCAGCGCCACGCGCGTGCCCTGCAACGCCTCCGCCACGGCGCCGAGGTTGACGAATGGCGGGCACACGACGACCTCGACGCCCCGCGTGGCGGCGCCCGCCCGGGCGACGGCGCGGGCCAGCTGCACGGCCTCGTCCACGAGGGTGTTCATTTTCCAGTTTCCAGCGATCAGCATGGCGTTACAGAGGGGGCTTGGGGGTGGGGGTGATGCCCAGCAAGGTAAGCAGGTCCTGGGTGAGTTGGGGCACGAGCGGGCCGGTATAGCGGGCGAGGATGCGCCCGTCGGGGCCGATGAGAAAACGCGTGGGCAGCGCCCGCACGTTGTACTGCCGCGCGATGGCACTTTCGAAGCCGCCGGGCGCCTCGACCTGCGCGCCCCTCAGGGGCGACTGCGAGAAAAACGCCCGCGTGGTGAGGCTGTCCCTTTCAAGCGAGACAGCCACAAAGCGCACGGGGTAGCGCGCAAGGGCCGTTTCGAGGGCCGCCCGCTCCTGGAACTGCCGCGCAAAGCCCTCGTCGAGTGGCGAGAAAAACTCGAGCACTACGGTCTGCCCCTGCAGGCTGTCGAGGCGCACGCGCTGCCCGGCGCGGGTGGTGAGGTCGAACGGGGGCGCCTGCTGGCCCGGCAGCAGCGTCGTGGCCTCGTACTCGGCCCGCGAGGCCCACTCGGCCCACGGCGAGTTCGGGTAGGTTTGCTGGAGCTTGCGCGCCGCCGCCCGCGCCCCGTCGGCCTGCAAGCTGTCCAGCCGCGCCGTCACGATTTCGGCCTGGAGGGCGGCTTTTTTCTCCTCGTCGCCGGTGCGGGCGATAAAGCTTTCGAGCAGCCGGACGGCGGCGCCCTGCCCTGCCTGCCGGGCCTGGGCGCGGCGGGCCGCCTGCGCGGCCATCACGAAGCCGGCGCTTTGCCCTTCGATTTGCTCGGCCCGCGCCACGAGCAGGCTGTCGTCCCAGCCGTCGAGCAGCGCAATGCCCTCGGCGGCGCCCAGCTCCTCGGCCACCGTGCCCGGAAAGCCGTCGCGCAGGCTCCACAGGATGTTGGCCGTCAGCAGCGCCGCGTCGCGCATCCGGGCCAGGGCGTCGGGCTGGCCGAGGCTGCTGCGGAGCGCGTTCTGGTAGCCCGCGCGGGCGTTGCGGTAGGCCGTCCACGCGTCGTTTTCGCGCGAGCGGATGCGCGCCAGCCGCAGCGTGGCCGGATAGTAGAACTGCGCCCGGGCCGTGTCGCCGCCGGCCACGACGAGTTCGTGCACCTGCACGGGCCGCCCGTCGAGCTGGACGACGAGGGGGTACACGCCCCGCGCAGGCGCCGCCACGTCAAAGGAAAAGTGCCCCAGGCTGTCGAACGGCGCGCGGGCAAGCGTGTCGGCGCCCATTTCGGCGTGGCTCAGCACGAGCGCCGAGAACCGATCTCGGCGAACGTCTCCGAGGGTGTCGGCCAGGGTGAGCGTGCCGGTAAGGTGGCCGGTGGCGGCGTCGGGCGCGGGGCCGCCCCGGCGGCATCCGGCCAGCAGGGCCAGGGCGAGGCAGGCGAAAAGGGCGTGGCGCATGGAGAAAAGGCGGCAGCAGGATAAAAAGACAGCGTCCTGCGCTTCGGGAGAAACGCAGGACGCTGGTGCCCAAGAGAGGACT
>CBDUCD010000406.1:0-2799 GCA_965365535.1 uncultured Rhodothermales bacterium
TTGCTGTACCTGCCGCCGCGCATCGCGCACGAGGGCGTCGCCCTCGACCCGTGCCTGACGCTGTCCGTCGGCTTCCGGGCGCCCTCCCACGCCGAGATCGTCGGCGGATTTCTCGAGCACGCGCTCCAGTCCACGCCCCCTGCGTATTACAGCGACCCCGACCTGACGCCGCCCCTGCATCCCGGCGAGATCGGCGCCGATGCCCTCAGCCAGGTGCGCGGCGTGCTCGAAAAAACGCTGGCCGACGAGACGGCGCTGCGCGAGTGGTTCGGCGTGTTCATGACCGAGGCGCGGCGCCCTTTCGACGCCGAGCCGATGGAAGACGAAGCCGACGCGGAATCGGTCGTCGCGGCGATCCGTGCCGGCGCGGCCCTCGCCCACGCGCCGGGCGTGCGGTTCGCGTACGTCGAGCTGGAAGACGGGCAGCGGACGCTGTTTGCGGGCGGGCAGGCGTACCGACTCGAAAAGGAACTGGCCTTTGCCGCGCCCTTTTTCGCCGACCGCCGCCACGTCCCCGCCGCCGACGTGCAGCCCCACCTCGACAACCCGGACTTCGGCGACCTGCTCGCGGCCCTCGTCGAAGACGGCGCGCTCGAACTGGTGGCGTAGCCTCGCTCGGGCGCGGCCCCCTTCATCTCCGTCCGGCTCATCGCCGGCTGACCGGCAGGGCCATTACGGCAGGTGTTCCAGGTCGCTCAGGTCTTTCAGGCGTCCGCTGGCTTTTTTGTTCTTTTTCAGCGCCGCCAGTCCGATGATGTGTGTCGGGACGCCGTCTATCTCGTCGTCAACGCGATCCGGGTAACACTCGGCAAAGTCAACGCCGCTGATGCTCGTCAGGATTTCAGCGCGGAGCGGAGGATGCCCCATGCGCACGACGCGGTCTTTTTCCAGAAACAGTGCGGGCGTCAGCGAGGGCACGTCGAAGCCAAAATCGCGCAGCGCCTGAACAACCTGCGCTGCGTTTTCGCTCGTCTGCTCAATCCACAGGTCAATGTTGCCCGTCGTCCGTGGATAGCCGTGATAGGCTACCGCATAGCCGCCGACGATGAGGTAATTGACCTCATGTGCGTTCAGCAACTTCAAGAGTTCGCTGAATTCGGTCGGTAGCCGGATTGTAGGCATAGTTGATCTGGCGCATGCGTTCGAGGGCGGCGAGGCGTTGCTGGGGCGTCAGGAGAAGCCAGTAGGCGCGGTCGTCGTCTGCCGCGCCAGTAAACGTGGTGACGGAAAACTGCGACTTGTCCATCGAGGCGTTTGTCATGGGAATAGAGCTTCTCGGGGCAACCCGCCACGTCCTTTTCCGCTCCCGCGCGCGGCGCCCCGCCTGTATCTTGCCTCCATGAACCCCTTCGCCCAACCCGACACGCCCACGCGCCTGCAGAAATGGCTGCGGCTGGGGCGCACGCACCACGGCCACCACCGCGTGCTCGACGTGTACAGCGACCGCGTGCGCGCCCCGCATACCGACGCCGAGCACGACTTCGTGGTCCTCGACGCCCGCGACTGGGTCAACGTGCTGCCCGTCCTGCCCGACGGGCGCTTCGTGTTCGTGCGGCAGTACCGGCACGGCACGGGCACCATCTCGCTCGAAATCCCCGGCGGCATCATCGACCCCGAGGACGCCTCGCCCGAAGACGCCGCCCGGCGCGAGCTGCGCGAGGAGACGGGCTTCACGGCCAGTCGCGTGGTGCGGCTGGGCGTCGTCGAGCCCAACCCGGCGCTGTTCACGAACCGGTGCTACACCGTTCTCGCCCTCGACGTGGCCTTCGAGGGCGGCGTGGCCTTCGACGCGGCAGAAGACCTGGAGGTCGTGCTCGTCAGCCCCGACGAGGTGCCGGCGCTCGTGCAGCGCGGCGCCATCACGCACGCGCTCGTGGTGGCGGCGTTTTACCTGTACGAGGCATGGAAGCAGCAGCCCGCCGAGAGTACGAACTGAACGCGCCGCCCTCCGGGCAGCCCTTTCGCCACCGGCTCTACACCGTCATTTACGAGTCCGACACGCCGGGCGGCAAGGCGTTCGACGTGGCGCTGATCGTGACCATCGTGGCCAGCGTGGTCGTGGTGATGCTGGAGTCCGTGGCAGACGTGCGGGCGGCGCACGGGCTGGCGCTGCGCCGCGCCGAGTGGGCCTTCACGGTACTTTTCACCGCCGAGTACGTGCTGCGCCTCTACGGCATCCGCCACCCGGCGCTCTACGCCCGGTCGTTTTTCGGCGTCGTGGACCTGCTGGCGATTCTGCCCACGTACCTGAGCGTGGTCGTGCCGGGGGCGCAGTTTCTGCTCGTCATCCGGCTGCTGCGCATTTTGCGCGTGTTCCGCGTGCTCAAACTCGTCCGCTTTCTCGACGAGGCCAACACGCTGCGGACGGCCCTCGTGGCGAGCCGCCGCAAAATCATCGTGTTCACCTTTGTCGTCGTCACGCTCGTCACCATCCTGGGCGCCCTCATGTACCTGGTGGAAGGCGGGCAGAACGGCTTCACGAGCATCCCGCGCAGCGTGTACTGGGCCGTCGTGACGCTCACGACCGTCGGCTACGGCGACATCTCGCCGGGCACGCCCCTGGGGCAGTTCTGCGCGACGATTGTGATGCTGCTGGGCTACGCCATCATTGCCGTGCCGACGGGCATCGTGACGGTCGAACTCGCCAACGCCGCCCGCGCCGACGCGCAGGTTCAGCCCCGGAAGGCGCCGCCCGTTTCGCCGCTCGCGTGCCCCCGCCACCCCGCCACCGCGCACGCCGCCGACGCCCGGTTCTGCTTTCTGTGCGGCACACCGCTGGCCTGAACAGGTGGGTGCGTA
>CBDUCD010000407.1:0-2798 GCA_965365535.1 uncultured Rhodothermales bacterium
GGCAGGCGCTGCATGGCAAGCTGCGTGCGGATGGTGCTGCCGGCAGCTTCGCGCAGCACCTGCATCAGCGCCCGCGCCGTGGACGAGCGGTACCACGCCTGGAAATCGTCCAGGCTTTCAAAGGCGAGGCGCACGCTTACGGTTACCAGCCCGGACGGGGCGGCCTCGCCCGCTACCGCGAGGTCGTGCCTGACTTCGAGCGCGCGCAGTTGGGGCTGGGAAGCCAGCTGCCTGACGACGGGGTGGTCGTAGGGCATCTCGCCGTCCGACTCGAACCGCGCGTCAATGGTGTAATGCACCAGAGCCGGAACAGGCCCGTCCTGGGCGTGGACGACGCCTGCAAACGCGAGGCAGAAGGCAAAGGCGGAAAAAAGGCGCATGGCCGTACGGGTTGGTGATGGGGTTCAGGGTACGGGCAAAAGGGCGCGCCGGCAAGCCGCCCGCCGGGGGCGCGATTTCCGACCCTGCCGCTTCCGGCGCCGGCCAGCCGCTGCCCGTCCCTATTTTGAGCGCGTCCCTTTTCTCTTTTCGCGCATGAGCATCCGCATTCTCACCACGGGCGGCACCATTGACAAGGTGTATTTCGACGCCAAGAGCGCGTACAGCGTGGGCGAGCCGCAGGTGACGGAAATCCTGCGCGAGGCGGGCGTCACGACGCCGTTCACGTGCACCGTCCTGCTGCGCAAAGACAGCCTGGAAATGACGCCCGAAGACCGGACGTTTATCGCGCAGACCGTGGCGTCCGTCCCCGAAAAGCACGTCCTCATCACGCACGGGACGGACACGATGGTCGAGACGGCGCGGGCGCTGGGCAGCGGGGCGGGCAAGACGGTCGTGTTCGTGGGCTCGCTCTCGCCCGCGCGCTTCAAGCACACCGACGCCGCCTTTAACGTCGGCTTTGCCTTTGCCGCCGTGCAGACGCTTCCGCCGGGCGTGTGGATCGCCATGAACGGCCACGTGTTCGAGGCCGCGCACGTCCGCAAAAACGTGGCGGAGAACAGGTTCGAGAATGAGTAATTCGTCTGCTGGTGGGTTTGCTAATGGTTGATGGATGGCAGAACACGCGGCTGCACGACATCGCCAGGCGCTTTTCTCGATCTATCGTAAACGAAAGACGCTGTCAACTATAGACAAACCGACCTTTTCCCCTATCCATCACCCCTCAGCAATGCCCCGCCTTTTAACGACCCTTCTGCTGCTCGTCCTGCTCGCGCCCTTTGCCCGCGCCCAGTCTGCCAACGACTGGATTTATGCCGAGGGCATGGAGCACTCGCAGGTGATGCACACGCTCCACCACCTCACCGACGTGTACGGCCCGCGCCTGACGGGCTCGCCCAGCCTGGCCCGCGCGGGCGAGTGGGCGCTGGAAACCATGACGGGCTGGGGGCTGCAGAACCCGCAGCGCTTTGCGTGGGACTGGGGCCACGTGGGCTGGGAAAACGAGCGGCTCAGCATCCACGCCGTGGCGCCGTTCAAGGACGCCCTCGTGGCCGAGGCGCTGGCGTGGACGCCCTCGACGGACGGCGTCGTGACGGGGCCCGTCGTCCACCTGCGGCTGCCGCAGGCGCCGACGCCCGCGCAGATGCAAGCCTTCGAGGACTCGGTGCGCAGCCTGGTGCGCGGCGCCGCCGTGCTCGTGGGCGACGTCAGCACGCGCTCGGGCCCGGGCAACGCGCCGCCTTTCCGGCTGACGGACGAGGACGCCCGCGCGCGCTTTACGCCGCGCCCCGCCGAGGACGGCAACGAGCGCCCCTACACGCCGCCCACGCCCCCCACCGACGGCACCCTCGCCTCGTACCAGGTGTCGGCCCGCGTGGACTCGCTGCTGCGCGCCGACGGCGCCCTGGCCCGCATCAACCCGGCGGGCATGGAGCACGGACTCATCCGCGCCTTTGCCAACCGCTCCTACGACCCCTCGCGCGTGGCGCCGACGCTCGTGCTGCGCGACGAGGACTTCGGGCGCCTGGCCCGCCTCATCGCCGACGGGCAGACGCCGCGCGTCGAGATCGAAGTCCAGAACACCATCTACCCCGACGCCCAGACCGAGCACGACTACCTGGCCGAGATTCCGGGTGCCGAGGCGCCGGGCGAGGTCGTCATGCTGGGCGGCCACCTGGATTCGTGGCACGCCGCCACGGGCGCGACCGACAACGCCGCCGGCAGCGCCGTGATGATGGAGGCCGCGCGCATCCTGCAAAAGTACTTCGAGACGACGGGCACGCGCCCGCGCCGCACCATCCGCGTGGCGCTGTGGTCGGGCGAGGAGCAGGGCCTCTTGGGATCGCGCGCCTACGTCCGCGACACGTTTGGCTCGTTCGAGGACCAGAAGCCCGCGTGGAAGGATTTCGTCGCCTACTTCAACGTGGACAGCGGCACGGGCCGGCTGCGCGGCGCGTCCGTTTTCGGCCCGCCCGAGGCTGCCGAGATGCTCGGACGGCTGCTCGAACCCCTCGACACGCTGGGCGTGGTGGGCGCCCGCGCCACCGCCTCGCGCGGCATCGGCGGAAGCGACCACACGTCGTTCAACAACGCCGGGCTGGCGGGCATCTCGATGGGCCAGGACCCCATCCAGTACTTCACGACCACGTGGCACACCAACGTGGACACCTACGAGCGCATCCTGCCCGCCGACCTGAAGCAGGCCGCCGTGACGGTTGCCACGGCCGTTTACGCCCTCGCCACGCAGCCCGAGCGCCCGCCCCGCTTCGCCGACCCCGACATGCCCGCCGCCCCGCCCGCGCGGCGGTAGGGGGTTGGTTCGCTCGCGTTGCTCGCTGTTGGTTGACGCTCGCTGCGCT
>CBDUCD010000408.1:0-2795 GCA_965365535.1 uncultured Rhodothermales bacterium
GCCGTGCCCTTGCGGCGCCGGTAGGCCAGCGTGTTGGCCACGCGGGCGCGCTGGCTGAAAGCGGCGTCGGGGGCAAACGCGTACAGGTTGCCCACGCCCAGCAGGTCGCCCAGGTAGGGCACCACCCACTCCTCGCACGTCTCGATAAAGAGGTTGTCGTAAAGCTGGTCAATGCCGGCTTCGACGGCCTGGGCCTGGGCGGCCAGCACGTCCACGAGGGCGCGCAGGGGTTCGCCCTCGGCGGCGTCGCGCACGCGGTACACGGCGGGCAGCAGGCGGTAAAGCGCGTCGGCGGTGTAATGGCTCATAGGGCGGCGGCCCGCAGCACAGCGCGCGCGGGGTCGAGGGTGATGAGTTCGGCGGACAGCACGCTGCCGCCGCTGTAGCGCGCCGGGCGGGCCACGAGGCGCGGGTGCGCGAGGGCATCGCGCCCGTCGAGCCGGTCGAGGTCAACGGCGACGACGCCGGGCACGCGCTGGAGCACGGCCATCACCTCGCCGCCGGCCACGCCCTGCCCGAGGGCGCGGGCGCGGAACGAGAACGCATCGAGGAGGGCCGCGCGGGCCGCGTCCAGCACCATTTCCGGCACCCATCGCTCGTCTATTTGCAGCGTGGCTTCGACGCCAAAGGGGCGCGGCGTGTAGGACGCGAGGCGGATGGGCTCGGCCTCGTGCCACGCCCCCGCGAGGGCGCTTTCGAGGTTGACGAACGTGCTCGAAAGGGGCGGCAGCGCGGCGCCATCTACGCCGGCAACGGTGACGTGCACAAAGCGCGTCTCGCCGCTCCACAGCCGCGCCACCTGCGCCTTGCCGATGCCCGGAAACGCGCGGGCAAACGACTCCACGTCGCGCAAGGACACGGCGCGGTCGAGCGTGAGGACGGTGAGGGGCGCGTTGTCGCGGGCGTCTTCGAGCTTTTCGGGGGCGTCGGCGCCCGTGGGCGCGAGCGGGTTGGTGACGCTTTTGACGCCCAGCGGACGCAGCGTGAGCAGGCTGATCTGCCCGGCATCCACGAGGCCGTCCAGCCCCGAGCCCACGCGGTAGCGGGCGCGCACGTTTTCATACCCCGTGGGCAGCCGGGCGCCCGTGTGGCCGTCGCCAAACTGCACCGTCGTCTTTTCGTCGTCGCTCTGGCGCGTGGTGAATACCTGGGCGTCGGCGGGCTGGCCGTACAGCGCGTCGGCCTCGTCCCAGCGGATGCCGTCCACGCGCACTTCGAGCGTGCTGGCGAGGCCGCTGGGCGTGGGGGCGGACACGTACGTGAGGGGCGCGTTTTTGAGCGCGAAGGCCTGGAAGGCGAGGGCGCCGCTGCCGCTGCCCAGCACGTCGGCGCGCGTCTCGCCGTGCGTGGCCCGCGCCACGTTTGCATTCAGGCGGACCGTCTCGCGGCGGTACGTGTGGGCGAGGGGATTCGTGAAGGTGAGGCGCGTCGTGCCGGCCTCGGCAGCCGCGTAGAGCAGCTCGGCGATTTCCGAGACGGCGCGGCCCGTGGCGGCCTCGACGCCCGTCACGGCCAGCAGCCGCCCTTTTTCCAGCCCCTCGACGGCGTTTTGCAGCAAAACCGTGTTGCCCTCGACGGGCGTCGTGACGGGACGCATCGCCTGGGGCAACTCCTCGCTGGCGCCGTAAATCACGATTTCGCGCACGCGCCCGTCGAACTGCGCGATCAGGTTCTCGCCGCTGACGTCGAGGCGGGTGGATTTGCCCGAAAGCGTGAAGCCCACGCGCGACGCCTCGCTGGCGCGCCGCACGCGGTACACCTCGGCATAATCCACCCGCGTCACGACGATCCACGAGTCGGGGACGATTTCTTTGTAGAGCCGGTCGAGGAAAAGCGTCCCGCCCGTCCGGTCGCCGGTGATAGCGGTGAGGGTGAGGCCGGGCCATTCGGTGGCCGTGCGCGTGCCGCCGTACCTGGCCTGAATCTCGTCGGGCATGGCGCGCCAGTCGGGGGCGTTGTAGCCGAAATGGGCGGCGCGCAGGCGCAGCGCGTACACGCGGGGCGCCGTGGCAGGCGTCATCCACGGCACGCGCGAGCCCAGGGGCGCGTCGAGCACGACAGTGGTGAGGTCGAGGTCGCGGCTGGTGGTGATGGTCTTGACGCGGCGGAAGTCCCAGTGCTCGTCGCCCGCGTCGCGCGCCCGCTCGTCGCCCACGACGAGCAGGGCGTCGCCGGGCAGCAGGCCCGTCGAGACGCCTTCGAGGTAGAGCGTCGTGCTGCGCATTCGGGGCGTGTAGGGGGCGCGCGTCTGGGCTTCGAGGGCGTTCCACCGGGCGTCGGCGTGGATGCTTTCCGTGGTCTCGAAGGTCTGCGGCTTTTCGTCCTGGCCGGGCACGCTCTGCGCCCGCGTCCCCTCGGCAATCTCCGACACGTGCGGCGCGCCGGGCGCGCTTTCGACGGTAAAGGCGAGAAAGGTGCCCGCGGCCACGCCGGGCCGGAGTTCGTAGCCGATCTGCCGGGCCAGCTCGAGCACCGAGCGGCGCTCGTGGGCCGTGCGCAGGTAGTGCTCGTCGGCGGTGCGCTCCTGGTAGAACGTGAGCACGTCGAGGGCGACGGCCCACGCGTCGAGCAGGGCGGCGGTCGCGTCGCCGGGCTGGAGGGCGAGGTCGCGCAGCGCGGGCTGATCGCGCACGGCCCGCTGCATCGCCTGGAGAAACGTCCCGTACGTGCCCGCCCGGAACGCGAGCGCCGAAAGGCCCGGGCGGTTGTATGCCGCCGGGAGGCGAGGGTCGGGGCTTTCGCAGCAGCCGCAGGGAAGGGGCATGGGGTGTTGGAGATTGGAGGTTGGCGGCTGG
>CBDUCD010000409.1:0-2763 GCA_965365535.1 uncultured Rhodothermales bacterium
GCGCCGCAGCCGGGGCGCCGCAGCCGGCGGCCAGGCACGCGGCGAACAGCAGCCAGAGCCACCCGGATGCCGGATTGCAAGGCGTGTCGGGGCGCAGGCGGACGGCGCAACCCGAGCGGCGGGGTGCCCCGTCCCGCTGCCCCGCGCGGCGGGCCTCAGCGCTACTCCGTTCCACTGGTGGGGGCGTTTTTGACGTAGGTGTCGAGCCAGCGGTCCATCTCCCAGAGCATGTGCAGCAGGCTTTCGCGGGCCGTGTAGCCGTGGCTCTCGGCGGGCAGCAGCACCAGGCGCGCCGTCTTGCCCAGCCCTTTGAGGGCGGCGTACAGGCGCTCGCTCTGGATGGGAAACGTGCCCGAGTTGTTGTCGGCCATGCCGTGGATCATCAGCAGGGGCTCGTCAATGCGGGCGGCGTTCTGGAAGGGCGACATCGTGTTGTACACGTCGGGGGCCTCCCAGTAGGTGCGCTCCTCGCTCTGAAAGCCGAAGGGCGTGAGCGTCCGGTTGTAGGCGCCCGAGCGGGCGATGCCGGCGCGGAACAGATCCGAGTGCGCCAGCAGGTTGGCCGTCATAAAGGCGCCGTAGGAATGGCCGCCCACGCCCACGCGCCGGGCGTCCACGACGCCGCGCCGCACGCCCTCGTCAATGGCGGCGCGGGCGCTGGCGACGAGCTGCTCGACAAAGGTGTCGTTGGGCTCCCTCTCGCCCTCGCCCACGATGGGAATCGTCGCGCCGTCGAGAACGGCGTAGCCCCGCGTCACGAACGGCACGGCGCCCCAGTACGAGATGCGGTTGAAGCGGTAGGGCGAGCCCGTCACCTGCCCCGCCGCGTCGGCGCTTTTGAACTCGCGCGGGTACGCCCACAGAAACGTCGGCAGCGGCCCGTCGCGCGTTGCATCATAGCCGGCGGGCAGGTAGAGCGTCGCGCTGAGGGCCACGCCGTCGGCCCGCGTGTACTGGATGTACTCTTTCTGCACGCCCATGAGTTCGGGGTAGGGGTGCGGGAAAAACGTGAGCTGCTGCCGGGCGCCGTCCTGGGCGCGGACGGCGAAGTAGTTGGGCGGCTCGGTCACGCCCTCGCGCGCCGTCAGCAGGCGTCCGTCGGGCAGGAAGTCCACGAAGCGCTCGTAGTGGGGCGGCTGCGACCGGAAAAGCTCGGTCGTCTGGCCGGAGGCGAGGTCGTAGGCGCGCAGAAACGGCATCTCGCCCTCGGGCGTGGCGCCCGGCCCGGCGAGGTAGATGCGGTTGCCGTCGCGGCGGAGCACCTGCGTGCCCTGCGGCGTCATCTCCGTCACGGGCTCGCCGGGGTCGTTGTAGCGGTCTTCGTACGAATAGTCGAACACGGGCGTCTGCGCGGCGGGGTCGCCGGGGCGGATCTGGTAGAGGCGCTGCCGGCGCGTGGCCCACCACTGCTCGGCCACGAGCGCGAGGCTGTCGCTGCTCCAGTAGATGCCCGCGTAGCGCAGCGGCAGGTCGGCAATGGGCGTGGGCATCCGGCGCGTGGGGACGGCGTGCGTGAACACGCGGTCGCGGACGGGCGCGTCGGCGCGGGCGTCGCCGCCGTCCTGCGCCTCCACCCACACCAGCGTCGCGGGCGCGTCGGCACGCCAGCCCACGCTGCGCGGGCCCGTGGGGACGGAGCCGAAGCCCGTCGGCACGTTTTCCTGGACGGGCAGCCGCGCCACGACGTACGCCTCGGCGCCGGTGCGGGCGTCGAGGGCAGCAATGGTGCGGGCAAAGCGGTCGTAGGGGACGAGGTACGAAAACGGCGCCTCCAGCTTTTCGACGAGCACGTAGTCGCCGCCCGGCGCGGGGGCGAGGTCGGAGAACAGCGCCGGCCCGGCGAGGGGCGCCGTCGTGCCGTCGAAGGCCACGCGCACCAGCTCGGACGTGGCATAGTGCGTGAACGCAGCGGCATCGGCGGGCGTCGCCAGCAAATCCTGGTACGTGCGGGCGGGCGCGGCGCCGCCGACGTTTTCCTGGACGACAGGCCCGGCGGGCGTAGCGTCGCCGGCAGGCAGGGGCGGGCGACTCGCGGGCACGACGAGGGCCACGAAGCCGTCGCCCGAGGGCAGCCACGCCCAGCCCCGTGCCAGCGCCTCGTTGAGGGCGAATCGTCCGACGCGACGGGCCTGCGCCGTCGCCACGTCGAGGACGTAGAGTTCGATGTGGTCGGCGGCGTCGTGCGTGAAAGCGACGTGCCGCCCGTCCGGCGACCACGTGAGGCTGCGCAGCGCGGGCGCCGGGGGCAGGCCCGCCACGGCCCGCCGCGTGGTGTCCTCGACGGTGCGCAGCCACAGGCGCGTGGCGCCCCGCACGCGGCTCGGCCCGTTCGTGCGCGGGTTGATGCGGACGCCCGCCAGCCGCGCCTCGGGCTGCGACAGGTCGGCGATGGAGGGCAGTTCGCTGGCTTCGCTGAGGAGCAGGGCGTGCCCGTCGGGGCCGAGCAGCACGCCCGGCGTGCTGGGCGCGTCCACGAGTCGCGCCAGCTCGGGCGGCGGCACCTGGTACGGCGTCTGCGCCCACAGGGCGGGCACGAGCAGGAAGGCGACGAAAGGCAGCAGAAAAGATCGCATGGCGGCAGGGGCTGGGTGCAGCCCCATGTTACGCACGCGCCGCCGCACGTCAAGGGGCTGCTGCCGGGGGGAGAGGTTGGAGGTTAGAGACTGTTTGTGAATGGAAAAACGGGTGTCTGCGCGTCCCCTCTCCCCGGGGAGAGGGTTAGGGTGAGGGGGAAGCGCCTGTTTCGCTCCGCAGCGCGCGGGC
>CBDUCD010000410.1:0-2760 GCA_965365535.1 uncultured Rhodothermales bacterium
GCCACCCGCTGAACAGCCACCCGCTGAACCCCGAAATCCTGTGGCCGAAGCAACCCTGACCGCGCCCCCGTTCGCGTCGCCCCTCACGGCGCAGGCGGATCGCTACAAAAACCGCTACTATATCGCGGCAGCCGTCTCGCTCGCGTCTATGATGCAAGTCATAGACTCGTCCATCGTCAACGTGGCGATTCCGAGCATGATGGGCAACCTGGGCGTGTCCATTGATGAGATCTCGCTCGTCTCGACGAGTTACATCATCGCCAGCGTCATCGTGATCCCCATGACGGGGTGGCTGGCGGCGTTTTTCGGGCGCAAGCGGTACTTCGTCGCCTCGATTCTGCTGTTCACCCTGTCGTCGTTTCTGTGCGGCACGGCGCACTCGCTCCAGGCGCTCGTGCTGTGGCGCATCGTGCAGGGCATCGGCGGCGGCGCCCTCGCTTCGACCTCGCAGGCCATTTTGTACGAGTCGTTCCCCAAAGAGGAGACGGGCACGGCGATGGCGTTTTTCGGGCTGGGCATCATGGTCGGCCCGACGCTGGGCCCCACGCTGGGCGGCTGGATCACCGACAACTACGCGTGGCCGTGGATTTTCTACATCAACGTGCCCTTTGGCATCCTCGCCGCCCTGATGGTGCTGGGCTTCGTGCACGACAACGACGAGCACGCGCAGAGCCGCAAAATTGACGGCTGGGGCATCGGCCTGCTCATCGTGAGCGTGGGCGCGCTCCAGTACGTGCTCGAACGCGGCGAGCATTACGACTGGTTCGACTCGCGCCTTATCACCGAACTGGCCGTTATCGCCGCCGTCGGCACGGCGCTGCTGCTGTGGCGCGAGTTTTCCACGCGCACGCCCGTCATTGACTTCCGCGTGCTGCGCCACCCCCAGTTTGCCGCGGGCGTGCTGCTGGGCATCGTCGTGGGCGCCGGGCTGATGGGGTCTGTTTTCGTGCTGCCCGTTTTCCTCCAGAGCGTCCTCCACATGACGGCCCTGCAAACGGGCATGGTGATTCTGCCGGGCGCCCTCGCCACCGTGTTCGCCATGCTGCTGGTGGGGCGGCTGAGCAAGGCCGTGGACAACCGCCTGCTCATCCTCGTGGGCACCCTCCTGTTTGGCTACGCCATGTGGGACTTGTCGCGGATGACGGCGCAGAGTGGCGCCGACGACTTTTTCTGGCCTCTCATCCTTCGCGGCTTCGGGCTGGGCCTCGTCTTCGTGCCGATGACGAACCTGGCCCTGGCCGACGTGGACCGGCGCGAACTGGGGCAGGCGACGGGGCTGTACAACTTTTTCCGCCAGATGGGCGGCTCGTTCAGCATCGCCCTGATGGCCCTCGCGCTGGTGCGCTTTACCGCCGAGAAAAAGGCCCTCCTCGCCGAGCACCTTTCGCTTTACGACCCCGGCACGCAGGCCCGCCTGTCGGCGCTCACGCGCGGCCTGATGGCGAAAGGCGCCGACGCGCAGTCGGCCCACCAGCAGGCACTTGCTATCCTCAACGGGATGCTGACGCAGCAGGCGAGCGTGCTGGCCTTCGGGCGCATCTACCTCTGGAGCGGCCTCATCCTCGTGGGTTCGCTGCCGCTGTTGCTCCTGTTCAAAAACGGTTTCCCCGGCCGCGCCGCCGCCGGCGTCCACGCCGAGTAGGCAGCCCGTAAAAAGAGCAAAACAAAGGCTTTAATGGTGTGACACGAGGCTGGCACCCGGGCGGGGTATGTTAGGGGCAGACCATCTCAGACACCTGCCATGACCTACGAGCCGAGCCTGTTTTACGCGCCGCCCTACGAGCGTCCCATCGAGGACGAGTTTGCGTGGCACCTCGTCAAATACCTCGACGGGCGCGCGGGCGTCCAGTACCAGGCGCGCGTCGAGACGGCGGCGGGGCCGTTCTGGGTGGACTTCCTCGTCGAGGTCGCCGGCCCGCACGGCACCACGCGCCGCATCGGCTTCGAGATCAGCGAGGCCGACGGCGATGCCGAGGCCGACGCGCTGCGCGACGCCCTGCTCGTGGGCGGCGGCGCCCTCGACGTGCTGCTGCGCTTCCAGCGCGACGACCTCCTCTACCGCCTGCACGACGCCCTGTGGTGCGCGCGGCTGTGGGAGCCCGCCCTTTTCAGCCAGCGCGGGCGCGTCAACCTCGAAACGCTCGCCTCGCTCGACGCCCTCCGCCTCAACGTGCGCCCCGACGCGGCCCAGGCCACGATGCCCTACGCCCTGCCCGACGCCTTCGCGGACGAGACGTTCGACGGCGAAACGCTCGAACCCGCCGAGGGCGAGCCGCGCCTCTTGCGCGTCGTCCGCTACAGCCGGGCGCACCCGGCCACGTACGCGGCGCTGTACGACCAGGCCGCTGCCCACTTCGGCCTCGCGCCCGACGGCGCCGGCCAGCGCTGGGCGCAGGCGGCGTAGGGCGGCACGTCTCCACCGATCCACCTGCGGGTCGGGGCGTTCAGAGCGCCTCGACCCTTTTGCTATGTCCGACCTGTTCCAGGAAAACGCCGCCCGCTACCGCGCCAGCCAGGCCCCCCTTGCCGACCGGATGCGGCCCCGCACGCTCGACGACTTCGCGGGGCAGCCCCACGTGCTCGGTCCGGGCAAGCTGCTGCGCCGCGCCATCGAGGCCGACCGCGTCACGAGCATCATCCTCTATGGCCCGCCGGGCGTCGGCAAAACGACGCTTGCCCGCATCGTCGCCGGCACGACGCGCAAGCACTTCGCCTCGCTCAACGCCGTGCTCGCGGGCGTCAAGGACATCCGCGAGGCCA
>CBDUCD010000411.1:0-2748 GCA_965365535.1 uncultured Rhodothermales bacterium
GCTCGATCTGTTTGAGGCCGCCGTAGCGGCTGCCCATGCCGGCGGCGAGGACGAGAAGCGTGGGTTTCATGGGCGGCAGGCAAAGGGGGGCGGGCGGATGGACACGCGTTGTCGGGGGCGCCTTACACGTCGAAGCCCTGCGCTTCGAGCTCCTTGATTTTGCGGTAGAGGGTGCGCTCCGAGATGCCGAGCGCCTGCGCCGACAGCCGCCGGTTGCCCTCGAACTGCGCCAGCGCCCGGGCGATGAGTTCGCGCTCGACCTCGTCGAGGCGGCGCACGGGCGGCGGCGTCTGGGCGGGCGGGCTGCCCGCCTCCTCGATCTCGAAGGGCGCGTCTTCGATGGCCGACGTGTCGTAGGTGGATTCGGGGCGGAGCGCGCCTTCGCGGACGATGACGAAGCCCTCGCCGCGCGGGGCGCCGCGCATCCCGTCGAGGTCTTCGCGCGCCACCTGCAGGCCCGTCACGAGCTGCCCGATCTGGTCTTTGAGGTCGCGCATGTCCATGCGCAGTTCGAGCAGGGCGCGGTAGAGCAGCTCGCGCTCGCGGCCCTCGTCGGGGGCGCCGTTGCCCGCGTGGGCGTCGCGGAGGGCGGGCAGCAGCACGCTGGGCGCCGGCGCCGACACGCCGCGCAGGTAGGGGCGCAGGTCGGCGGCGTCGAGCAGGTCGCCGCGCAAAAGCACCACGGCCTGCTCGGCCACGTTGCGCAGCTCGCGCACGTTGCCCGGCCACGCGTACTGCATCAGCAGGCGGCGCGCCTCGTCGGTGAGTCGGCGGGGGCCGGCGCCGTAGCGCTGCGCGGCGCGGTGCAGGAAATAGTCGAACAACAGGGGGATGTCCTCGCGGCGCTCGCGCAGCGCCGGCAGCTCGATGACGACGGTGGCGAGGCGGTAGTAGAGGTCTTCGCGGAAGCGCCCGGCACGCACCTCGCCGGCCAGGTCGCGGTTGGTGGCGGCAATCACGCGGGCATCCGACTGCCGGGGCGTCGAGGCGCCCACGCGCGTGTAGGCGCCCGTTTCGAGCACGCGCAAAAGGCGCACCTGCGCCGAGACGGGCATCTCGCCAATCTCGTCGAGAAAGATGGTGCTGCCGTCGGCCTCCTCGAAGTAGCCCGTCCGGCGTTCGACGGCGCCCGTGAACGCGCCCTTCTCGGCGCCGAAAAGCTCGCTCTCGATAAGTCCCTCGGGGATGGCCCCGCAGTTGACGATGACGAGGGGCCGGTGCTTGCGCGCCCCGAGCGCGTGGATGGCCTGGGCGACGAGTTCCTTGCCCGTGCCGCTCTCGCCCTGAATCAGCGTCGTCACGTCCGTCCGGGCCACCTGCCGGATGCGGTCAATGACGCGGTAGAGGGCGGGCGCGTTGCCCAGAATGCCGAATCGTTCCTGTATGGCGTCGCGGTCCATGTCGTGCAAAAAGGTGACGCCTGTTCACGACCGGAGCGCGGGCGGCGTTCCACCTCGCGGGGCGCGGCTGCCCGTCCTCGGAGGTCTTTCACACGCCCAGGCTGCGGTGCAGGTGCAGCACGCGCCGCGTGGCCTGCACTGCGTCGCCAAAGCGCCGCGTGCCGTCGGCGCGCATCCGGGGCGCGTCGTGCGCCAGGTAGCGGTCGAGGGCGGCCTGGCTCTCGACGTGGTAGTGGGCCACAAAGGCCACCGTCCCCGCGGGCGCCTCCGTCTCGAAAAGGTCGGCCCGCCTGAAGCCGTCGAAGGCGAGCATTTCGGCGGCGTGCCTTTCGAGCCAGTCGCGGTAGGCGTCGGCGACGGGGGCCTGGGCGTGGGCAGTGACTTCGTAGAGCAGCATGGCGCGAAAAGAGGGTGTGTTACGGGATGGGCAACCCGCCTGGGCGGCAGGCGGTGGAACACGCGCCCGCGCCGGCGTGTCCCCGGCGCCTGATTTCCCACCAACCAGACCCCCTCGACGCTATGGACCTCGGCATAAAAGGGCGCCGCGCCGTCGTGACGGGCGCGGCAGGCGCCATTGCCCGCGAAACCGCCCGCGTGCTGCTGGATGAAGGCTGCCGGCTCGTCCTCTCGGACGTGGACGAAAAAGAACTCGGGCAGTCCGTCGCGGCGCTGGACGGCGGCGACCGCGTGGTCAGCGTCGTGGCTGACCTGACGCGGCAGGCCGGCGCCGACCGCATCCGCCAGGCGGCGGGCGGCGCGGTGGACATCCTCGTCCACGCCGCCGGCGTCACGGGCGCGAAGGGCGATCCCCTCGAAGACATCACCGAGGACGACTGGCAGCACGCCTGGCAGACCGACTTCATGTCCGCCGTGCGCGTCTCGAAAGCCTTCATTCCCGCCATGCTCGAGGCCGGGTGGGGCCGCGCCGTTTTCGTCACGTCCGAAAACGTGGCGCAGCCCTACCCCGACGAGGCCGTGTACAACGCCGCCAAGGCGTCGCTCCTCAGCTTTGCCACGGGCATGAGCGCGCTTTACGCGCCGCGCGGCGTGCTCGTCAACTGCGTGGCGCCGGCCTTTATCGAAACCGACATGACGGACGGCATGATGGAAAAGCGCGCCCGCGAAAAGGGCACGAGCGTCGAAAAAGCCGTCGAGACGTTTCTCGAAGAGGAGCGCCCCCACCTCGCCCTCGGGCGCCGGGGCCGCCCCGACGAGGTGGCGGCGGTCATCGCGTTTCTGTGCTCGGAGCGCGCCTCGTTTGTCGTGGGCGCCAACTACCGCGTTGATGGGGGTTCGGTGCAGGCGCTCAACCTCTGACGCCCAGCGCCGTGCCCGTCAGCGTGGCACT
>CBDUCD010000412.1:0-2746 GCA_965365535.1 uncultured Rhodothermales bacterium
GCGTGCCCGTCGAGTTGTTGGCCACCATGCCGCCCAGCGTGGCGCGGCTGCTCGAGGCCGGGTCGGGGCCTACCATCAGCCCGTGCGGCGCGAGGGCCGCCGTCAGCGTGTCGAGCACGAGGCCCGGCTCGACGCGCGCCCACTTTTCGCCCGCGTTTATTTCGAGCGTGCGGTTGAGAAAAGGCGTGAAGTCCACCACGAGGGCCCGGTTCACGGTCTGCCCCGCCAGCGACGAGCCGCCGCCGCGCGCCAGAAAAGGCACGCCCGCGCGCCTGCACGCCTGGACGGCAGCCTGCACGTCGGCCCAGGTGCGGGGCCGCAGCAGGGCGACGGGCATCTGCTGGTACATCGAGCCGTCCGTCGCATAGAGGGCGCGCGACATCGTGTCGGCGCGCACGTCGCCGGCGACGCGGGTTTTCAGGTCGGCGACGAAATCGCGCAGGGGGGCGTCGGCGGGCAGCAGTTCCACGGCAAAAAGGGCTGGGCGGGAAGGCGTCAAGATACGCCGTGCCCCTCGCCCGTCAGAGCCGGATGGGCACGCCCTGCTCGGCCAGGTGAACGCGCACGTCGGGGTAGAAAAACGCGATGTTGTCCTTCATCCACGCCCGCCCCGCCGGCTCGCCGTGGACGAGGATGACGTCGCGCGGCTTGAGTTTTTCGACAATCGAGAGCAGGTCGCGGCGGTGCGAGTGGCCCGAAAAGCGGAACCGCTCCACCTTGCACATCACGGGCTGCGGGCCCGTCTGCGGGTCGAGCACGACGGGCGTGCCCTCGCCCTGCTCGGCGGCTTCGAGCAGCCGGTCGGCGGGCGAGCCTTCCTTGGCGTAGCCGACGAGAAAGATGCCGTGCTTGGCCTGGTCCACGAGGTACTGCGCCACCTCGTTCGACGCCGTCCGCTCGAACATCATGCCCGAGGCCAGCACCATGATGGACGGCTCGCGGAGCGCGTTGACAAGCGACGCCTGCGACTTGGGCAGCCGCTCCTGGGCAACGCCGAACACGGTAAAGTCCTCGTCCAGGCGGGGCGTCGTCAGGCGCGACTTGTCGTAGTAGTCGGCAATGGCCCGCATCGAGCCTGCCGTGTAGAGCGGCACGTCGGCGGGGATGAGGCCGCGCTCGCGGAAGCGGCTGATGAGGGCGATGGTTTCCTGGGCACGCCCGAGGGCAAAGGCGGGCACGAGGGCCGTGCCGCCGCGCGCGAGCACCTCGCCGAGGGCGTGGGCAAAGCGGTCCTCCTCCGTCCGCCGCGTGGTCTGCTCGGCAAGCGCGTCGGCGCCCAGCGTGGCCTCCATCACGAGCACGTCCACGGGGCCGTCGGGCAGGGTGGCCGCCGGCACGATGGTCTGCGGCCGCAGGTTGATGTCGCCCGTGTAAAACAGGCTCGGCCCGCCGTCGGCTTCGAGCAGCACGCCCGCCGCGCCCAGCACGTGGCCCGACCAGTGGAACGACGCCCGCACGCCGCCGCCGCCGCGCACGCCCGTCACGGGAAAGCGGGCGCCGTAGTCGTGGGCGAGGTAGAGGTACGAGTAGTATTCGAGTTCTTCCTCGGAAAACAGCGGCTCGGCGGTCGAGCCCTCGCGCAGGCGGCGCCGCTGCAAGCGCGCCGACGCCTTGAGCAGAAACTCCGACAGGTCGCGCGTGGCCTTCGTCATGTGGACGATGGCGTGCGGAAAGCGCTGGAGCACGACGGGCAGCCCGCCCAGGTGGTCGTGGTGGGCGTGCGAGACGAGCACGTGGTCTATGAAACGATCCGGGTGCCGGCTGACGAGCGACAGGTCGGGCAGGCCCTCCACGCCGTCGCGGTCGGGGTGGACGCCGGCGTCGAGCAAAACGCCGGTTTCGTTGAGCGTGATGAGGTGGCTGCTGGCGCCGATTTCGTCGGTGGTGCCCAGCGCGAGAAACTCCATATAAAGTGCAGCAAAAGCGGCAAGCCACCGGACGATGCCGACGCCTGCCGCGCAGATGGTTGAGGTTGTAACGAGCCGGAGAACCGGAGGCGGGCATTCCGGTTTCGCGGGCGCTTTGCCGCCCCTCCCGATGCCCCTGCCCTGCTACACCGCCCTCCGCTACGTCGTCCCGCTGCGCGAAGGCGGCTCCCTCCCTGCCGTGCTCGACACGGACGGCGGGCGCTTTGTGGCCAAGTTCCGGGGGGCCGGGCAGGGCGCCCGCGTGCTCGTCGCCGAAATCATCGCGGGCGAGCTGGCGCGGCAGGCGGGCCTGCCCGTGCCGCCCATCGCCCTGCTCGACCTCGACGAATCCTTCGGGCGGACGGAGCGCGACCCCGAAATCCAGGACATCCTCAAAAACAGCGTCGGCCTGAACGTGGGCATGGGCTTTCTCGACGCCGCGCTGGGCTACGACGCCCTTGCCGCAGCGGCCTTCGTGACGCCCGAACTGGCCGCCGACATCGTCCTGTTCGACGCCTTCACCTTTAACCTCGACCGGACGGTGCGCAACCCGAACCTGCTCGTGGCCGGCGGGCGGCTCTGGCTCATTGACCACGGCGCCGCCCTCTACTTCCACCACAACTGGGACCTGGTGGACGAGACGCGGGCGCGGGCGCCGTTTCCGCACACGGAAAAGCACGTGCTCTTGCCCCTCGCGGGCGACCTGCGCGCCGCCGACGCGCGCCTGCGCGCCCGCCTCGGCCCCGCCGACGTGGACACGGCGCTGGCGCTCGTGCCCGACAGTTTGCTGCTGCACGCGCCCCCCGGCCACCCGCCGCCCTTTGCCACCGCCGACGCGG
>CBDUCD010000413.1:0-2745 GCA_965365535.1 uncultured Rhodothermales bacterium
GGGGCGGCATCGTGGACGACCTGCTCGTGTACCGCTTTGCCGAGGACGACTTCCTGCTTGTCGTGAATGCCTCCAACATCGAAAAAGACGTGGCGTGGATGCGGGCGCACAACCCGATGGGCGCCGTTCTGGAGGACGAGTCCGACCGCTGGGCGCTGCTGGCGATCCAGGGGCCACGGGCCTTCGAGATTGTCGAGACGCTGGCCCCCGGCGCCGCCGCCGACCTGCCGTACTACCATTTCCGCGTGCTCGACGGGGGCGCGTTTCTGGGGATTGATCGCGCTGTCCTTTCGCACACGGGCTACACGGGCGAGGCGGGGCTGGAAATCTACCTGCCCGCCGCCGAGGCGCCGCGCGTGTGGGACGCCCTCCTCGAGGCCGGGCGCGACCGGGGGCTGCTGCCCGCCGGGCTGGGCGCCCGCGACACGCTCCGCCTCGAAGCCGGCTTCAGCCTCTACGGCAACGACCTCACGGACGAGACGACGCCCCTCGAAGCCGGGCTGGGCTGGGTGACCAAGCTCGACAAGGGCGATTTCGTGGGCCGCGACGCCCTCGTGGCGCAGAAAGAAGGGGGCATCCCCCGCCGCCTCGTCGGCTTCGTGATGGAGGACCGGGGCATCCCCCGGCACGGCAACGCGATTGTGGACGAAAATGGGCAGGCGCTCGGCTACGTGACGAGTGGCTCGCAGTCGCCGACGCGGGGCGTGGGCGTGGGGCTGGGCTACGTGCCCAATGCGCCCCACTACACGCAGCCCGGCAGCCGCATTTTCGTGGAGCAGCGGGGCAAAAAGCTGGCGGCGACGGTGCAGAAGCCGCCGTTCCACAAACAGGCTCCGGCGTGAAAATAGACGTGCTCCTCACCCCCGCCGGGCTGGAAGGGGAAAGCCTCGCGGGCCGCGCCGCCGTCGTGATCGACGTGCTGCGGGCCTGCACGACGGTTGTGGCGGCGCTGGCGAATGGCGCGCGGGGCGTCGTGCCCGTGGCGGGCAGGGACGAGGCGCGGGCGGCGGCGGAAAGCCTCGCGCCCGGCACGTTTCTGCTGGGCGGCGAGCGCGACGCCGTCCCCCTCGCGGGCTACGACCTGGGCAACGCGCCCACGCTCTACACCGCCGAAAAGGTCGCGGGCCGCACCATTATCCTCGACACCACGAACGGCAGCGGCCTTTTCGGACGGGCGGCGGGCGCGGACGGCGTCGTGGCGGGCGCCCTCGTCAACGCAGCCGCCGTGGCCCGCGCCCTGCGGACGTGGGGGCGGGACGTGCTGATGGTGTGCGCGGGCTGGAAAGGCGGCGTCTCGCTCGAAGACACGCTGTGCGCGGGCCTACTTGTCCACCTGCTGACAGGCGGCGCCCTGCCCGACAGCGACGGGGACGGCGCGCACCTCGCGCTGCGGCTCTACGAGGCCGAGAAAGGCGACGTGGCCGGCGCGCTGGCCGCGGGCACGCACGGGCGCCGGCTCGGGGCGATGGGCGCGGGCGCCGACGTGGCCTTTGCCGCCCGCCTCGACGCCCTGCCCCTCGTGCCCATCCTGCGCGGCAGCGCCCTCGTGCCGCTCACCTGAGCAGACTGCTCCCGGTGTCATTGCGAGCGTAGCGAAGCAATCCGGGTCGAAGACCACGCCGCGCGGCAACGCGCAAACCCCCTCGGGCCGGATTGCCACGTCGGTCGCTGCGCTTCCTCCTCGCAATGACAGGCCATCCAAAGGGATCGCCTGGCGCAGGCGGCGGGGGTGAAATGTGCGCCTTTCGGGCCGCGCGTCGCTTGGCGGCGCTCCGGCGCGGGCCGTACCTTTCGGGCCATGAGCACCCCCCGCCGCAAAGCCAAAACGCCCGCCGGAGCCGGTAAAAAGGCCGCCGTCTCCATCAGCCGCCGCAACGAAATCCTGGGGCTGACCATGATGGCCGTGGCGGCGCTGTTCGTGCTCGCGCTCGTCTCCTTCAGCCCCGCCGACAACGCCGTGGCGCGGCAGATGTCGCTGCGGACGCTGCTGCGCCCGCCGGGCGGCGTCGAGAACCTCGTCGGCACGGTGGGCGCGTGGCTGGGCTACGTGTTTGTCGAGGGCTTTCTGGGCTACGTGTCGCTTCTTTTCGGCGCGCTGCTGGCGGCGTGGGGGTACGTGCTGTTCCGGCACCGGACGACGGTTTTCCTGCCCTTCGTGACGTTTCTGACGCTGGCGCTCTCGCTCCAGGTGGCCGGCCTGCTGGGCTGGTTCGGCATCACCCTCGAACGCGACCTGGGCCACTGGTCGGGCGCCGTCGGCGGCGGCTTTGCCCTCTGGCTGCACGGCATCTTTGGCGCCCCCGGCTCGGCCATCGTGCTGTTTCTGCTGATCGCCGTGACCGTCCTGCTGCTTGTCGAGGGCGACGTGCAGCGCGCCATAGACCGCGTCGAGGACTGGGTGACGGGGCTGTGGCACTGGCTGCGGACGCGCTGGCAGGCGTACCGCGAGGGCCACGCCCACCGGCAGCAGCAGCGCGCCGCGCTCCGCGCCGAGCGGCAGGCCGAGTACGAGGCCGCCCGCGCCGCCCGCGAAAAAGAACGCGCCACGCCGCCGCCCGCACGGCAGCCCGCCCCCGCCGCCCGTGCTGCCGACGTGCCCGCCGCCCCGGCTGCCGTGCCTTTCCGCGCCGAGCGCCCCGCTGCCCCGGTCGCCCCGCCCCCGGCTATCGCCCGCGAGCCCGCGCCCGCCCTCAGGCCGCGCCCGCCCCTGCCCCCCGCCCCGCCCGCGCCGCGCGCCGCAGCAAC
>CBDUCD010000414.1:0-2743 GCA_965365535.1 uncultured Rhodothermales bacterium
GTTTGTTGAGGTTGGAGATTTGAGGTTGGCGGTTGGAGGTTGTGCGAACTGTTTGTGCGATGCATCAGCATGGATTGATTGCAATTCGTTAGCAGTCTGGTATTAGTGGTTGATTAACAACCAACCAACAACCAACAACCCAACCCTTTCCCCAGGGGCTTGCGTTTCGCCTTGCCGGTGGAGGGGCGGCTTCGTTTTTTGGGGATGGGTGGCGCGGCGGGAAGGGCACGTTTGCGCGGTGCTGCCCCGTTTCACCCGAACCACCCCGGCCCCTTTTGCCAGCGCCTGACAAGACGCCCTTTTTTTCCAAGCCCATGCGCACGCATTTTCTCCTTTTCACCGTCGTGCTGATGGCCGTGTGGGCCGCGCCGCTGCGCGCCCAGGACGATGCGCCCGCGCAGGCCCGCGAAGCCTTCCGCGCCGAGCGCTACGACGAGGCCCGGCAGCGCCTCGAGCGCTACCTCCAGCAAAACCCCGGCGACGCCCAGGCCCAGTACCTGCTCGCCCGCATCTACACCGAAACGCCCCTCGCCGACGAAGGGCGGGCGAACCGCGCCATCAACGCCGCCCTCGCCGTAGAACCCGACAACCCCGACTTTCTGACGGCGCGGATGCTGCTGCTGCGCGCCGACCGGCTCACGTTTATCGAAGACCGCGTGCGCGAGCAGCAGCGCCTCGAAATCGCCCGCCGCCTGCTGCGCCGCGACTCCACGAACGCCCTTGCCCACGAAGAACTCGGGCGCGTCTATATCAAAGACTTCTGGCGCTACCGCAACGCCATCTCCATCCCCCTGCTGCGCACCGTCCAGAACCGCCGCGTGGACGACGCCAACATGCCCGCCACCCTCATTGACATGGACGGCGACGAGAATGCCCAGCAGCCCACCGTTTTCGCCGATGCGGCCGTGCCCGAGGAGGTCTTCCGCGCCGACCGCTTCGACATCGCCGGCGCCGAGGCGATGGGCGTGCCGGTGACGAGTTACGCCGGGCGCGCCCAGCAGGCGTACAGCCGGGCCATCGGGCACCTCGAAGCCAGCCTCCGCAGCGACCCGCGCCGCCGCGCCGTCTATGACGACTTCATGCGCATCTACGCCCTCAAAGGCGAGTGGGACGCCGCCCTCGACCGCCTCCAGCAGATGTACGTCCACTTTGCCGACGACCCGGCCACGTGGCGCTACCTCGGCCTCGCGCACCAGCGCGCCGGCCACGCCGAAGCCGCCGACCGCGCCTTCCGCACCGCCCTCGCCCTCATGTCCGAAAGCGAGCGGGCAGCTTTCGAGGACATCAGCCTGCTGCTGCGGCCCGACGAGCGCGACGCCTACCGCCGCGACCCGGCCACGTTTGCGCGCCGCTTCTGGACGTCCGAAGACCCGCGCCTGCTCACGTCCTACAACGAGCGCCGCACCGAGCACTACGCCCGCATGACCGAAGCCGACGTGCTCTACGGCGTGCCGCTTCTCAAAATCCCCGGCTGGGAAACGCAGCGCGGCGCCATCTACGTGCGCTATGGGCCGCCCCGCCGCGAGGTCTATCTCATCCCCGGCTCCTCGCGCGGGCGCCTGCGCGAGTCGCTGCAAAACCCGTACACGAAGGGCGCCTCGCCGCTGGCCCAGGACATCCCCGTCTCCGTCACCGAACCCACGACGGCCCATCCCGAGGGCGAGGACGTGCCCAGCAGCAGCGAGCCCATGTACACGACCAGCTACCGCGGCGACACGGGCGGCGACGACTTCGAGGCCGCCAATACCTACAACATCTGGGATTACGGCGACTTCCGCTTTGTCTTTGAAGACCCCTTCCGCAACGGCGAGTTCAGGCTTTACAGCCCCAAAGCCAGCGAGGTCGCGCTGGGCGTGGACCCGTGGATCAACGACTACGTGTACGTCGCCAAAGAGGTCGAGCGGCGCGTGCCGCAGCGCTACACCTACACCTCCGACGCGCGCGCCATCGAGCTGCCCTACCTCGTCACGAGCTTTAAAGGCGAAAAGGGCACGACGGATGTGTACGTGCATTATGGCGTGTCCATCCCCCAGTACGACCCCGGCGCCGCGCAGGTAGATGTGACGGCCAGCGTGGGCACCTTTCTCGTCTCGCCCGAGCGCGACATCCTCGTCGAGCGGCGCCGCACCATTTACGGGCTGCGCACCGACCAGATCGTGCGCTTCGACGAGGCCAACCTGTGGGTGGATTCGCAGCAGATGGAGGCGCCGCCGGGCCAGCACGAGCTATCCGTCGAGTTCGAGACGGCCAGCGGCGCGACCGTGGGCGTGCAGCGCCGGCCCGTGACCGTCCCCGACTTCAGCGGCGGCGGGTTCGGGCTGAGCGACCTGCTGCTGGCCTACCGCGTCGAGGACGCCACGCCGGGCGAGATGGCGGCGCCGGGCGAAATCCGGCGGGGTGGCCTCGCCATCCGGCCCGCGCCGTGGAGCGTTTTCAAGCGCACGCAGCCCCTCTACCTCTATTACGAAACGTACGGGCTGGGGCAGGACGCCGGCGGCCAGACGCGCTACCAGGTCGAAATAGAACTCGCCGCCCGCGACGGGCGCAAGGGGATTTCGCGCGCCGTGGGGCGCATCTTCAGCCGCAAAGACGGCGGCGTGTCGCTGCGCTTTCCGGGCACGGGCAACCAGCCTGACGTGGCCGAATACCAGATTCTCGACGTGGCCGACCAGGCGCCCGGCCTCTACACCCTCACCCTCCGCGTGCGCGACGAAAGGCGCGGCACCGCCCAGACACGCACGCA
>CBDUCD010000415.1:0-2743 GCA_965365535.1 uncultured Rhodothermales bacterium
TCGGCGATGTTGAAGTCGCCCAGCATGGCAAACGACGCCGTCACGCCGCCCGTCGTGGGGTTGGTGAGGACGGAGAAATAGGGCAGTCCGAGGGTGTCGAGGCGGGCAAGATGGGCACTGGTCTTGGCCATCTGCATCAGGCTGAGGGCGGCCTCCTGCATCCGCGCGCCGCCACTCTGCGCCACGACGATGACGGGCACGCGCTGCTCGCAGCCGCGCCGGATGGCCCGCGCAATCACCTCGCCCACCACCGACCCCATCGAGCCGCCGATAAAGCTGAAATCCATCGCCGCGACCGACACCGCGTGCCCGCCGACGGTGCCCGTGGCGGCGCGGGCGGCGTCGCTGAGGCCCGTTTTGCGGCGCGCCTGCACAAGTCGCTGCCGGTACGGCTTGGTGTCGGCAAAAACCAGCGGGTCAACGGAGACGAGGTCGGTGTCGTGGAGCGTGTACTGCCCGTCGTCGAACAGCATCTCGAAGTAGCCCGTGCTGGCGAGCGAGAAGTGGTGGCCGCTGCCGGGCGCCACCCAGTGGTTTTCCTGGAGGGCGCGCCGGTTGAGGATGTTGCCCGAGGCGGGGTCTTTGATCCACTGCCCTTCCGGCACGTCGTTTTGCTCGGAGCGGTCGGTGGCAATGTTGGCCTTGGTGCGGCGAAACCACGCCATGTTGAGGGGGGTCGGGTGGATGAGATAGCGCAAAGGTACGCCGCCGCCCCGCCTCCCGCGCGGCGCGGCACAGGCGTCAGCCCGGCGGGGCGTTTTCAGGGGCGAAGTTTTTGAGGTAGTAGGGTTCGAAAAGCGCGACGCTTTCGGTTTCGCCCCGCGCCAGCCGGCGGGCGCCCAGCCGCGCCACCCAGCCTGCCGGGCCAGCGAGGGCGCCGTCGGGGATGACGCGGGCAGAGGGCAGCAGGGACGCGAGGGCCGGGGCGCCCGGTCCCACGAGCCACAGCCCGTCCGGCGCAGGGGGCGCCGACAGGGCGGCGTCGGCGAGGGAAAGCGCGGCGGCGGGGGCGAGGGGAAGCGCCTCGCCGCCCTCCACGCGGTACCACGCCACGTACACCTCGCCGCGCCGCGACGGCAGGGCGGCGCCCAGCACGGCGCCGTCGGGGGCGAGGGGGGCGAGGGAGGCCGCGAGGGCGTCGGGGGTGGGCACGGCCACGAGGGGCAGGTCGCGGGCGGCGCAGAACCCCTTAGCCGCGCTGACGCCGATGCGCAGGCCGGTGTACGAGCCCGGCCCCGCCGAAACGGCCACGGCGCCCACCGTTTCCCAGCCGCCGGGCAGCCCTTGCAGCGCTGCTTCGACGAGTGGGACGAGGGCGCGGGCGTGCTGCTGCTTTTGCCGCAGCACGTACTCCACGAGCACCTGCCCGCCGTCGAAAAGGGCCACGCCGCACACGTCGGTAGCGGTTTCCAGGGCCAGCAGGGCCGTTTTCATCTGTCTTGATCTTGCCGTAATGTTGGATATCTTCAACCGCCCGGCCCGCACGCGGGTTCGCCGCAGATGCCTACTCTCCGTCCAAACAACCTGTACGTATGAAGACCTATTCGACCGACCAGATTCGCAACGTGGCCCTCGTGGGGCACCAGGGAAGCGGCAAAACCACCCTTGCCGAGACCATGCTGTACGTCAGCGGCGGGCGCGACCGGCGCGGGTCCGTCGCCGAAGGCACGACCGCCAGCGACTACCACCCCAGCGAAGTCGAACGCCAGATGTCGGTCTTTGCCTCGCTCGTCCACGCCGAGTGGGAAGGCACCAAAATCAACATCCTCGACACGCCCGGCTACCCCGACTTCGCGGGCGAGGTGATTGCGTCGCTCAAAGTGGCCGATGCCGCCATTTTCGTCATGAACGCCGGCGAGGGCGTGCAGGTGGGCACGGAACTCGCCTGGCACTACGCCGAGATGACGCACACGCCGGCCATGTTCGTCATCAACCAGCTCGACCGCCCGGACGCCAGCTTCCGCGACCTCGTCCGCCAGATCCAGGAGCGCTTCGGGCGCGGCGCCACGGTTGTCCAGATAGACGCCGGGCCGGGCTCGCGCGCCATCGTGGACGTGCTGCTGATGAAGCAGCTTGCCTTTCCCGAAAACCAGAAAGGCCACGCCGTCGAAGGTGACATTGACGCGGCGTTTCTCGACGAGGCGAACACGCTCCACAACGACCTGGTCGAAAACATCGCCGAAAACGACGAGGGGCTCATGGAGCTGTACTTCGAGAAAGGCACCCTCACCGAGGAGGAGATGCGCAAGGGGCTGGCGTCGGCCATGACGCGGCGGCAGCTGTTCCCCATCTTCGTCACGAGTGCCGACAAAAACATCGGCGTGGCGCGGCTGATGAGTTTCATCCACAACGTGTTTCCCGCGCCCTCGGCCATGCCGCCCGCGCGCCTCGAAAGCGGCGGCACCCTCGCGCCCGACCCGGCGGCGCCGCCCGTGGCCCTCGTGTACCGGACGATGGCCGAGCCGCACGTGGGCGAGTACTCGTTTGTGCGCGTCTATAGCGGCACGCTCAAAAGCGGGCTGGACCTGGAAAACGCGCAGACGGGCGCCGTCGAGCGCGTGGGCACGCTCTACACCGTCAACGGGCGCGAGCGCGACGCCCTCGACGCCGCCCCGGCGGGCGACCTGGCGGGCCTCATCAAGCTCAAAAACACGCACACCAACAACACGCTGCGGGCGCGCGGCGTGGACGCCGTCGTCGAGAAAATCCACTTTCCCGACCCCCGCTACGTCGTCGCCATCCA
>CBDUCD010000416.1:0-2730 GCA_965365535.1 uncultured Rhodothermales bacterium
AGCAGGTCTTCGTTGCGCGTGCCGCTTTTGCGCAGGTTGATGGCCGGAAAAATGCGCTTGTTGGCCATCTCGCGGTCGAGCACGATTTCGGCGTTGCCCGTGCCCTTGAACTCCTCGAAAATCACGTCGTCCATGCGGCTGCCCGTTTCGATGAGGGCCGTGGCAATGATGGTGAGCGAGCCGCCGCCTTCGATTTTGCGCGCCGAGCCGAAGATTTTGCGCGGCACGCTCATGGCCCGCGCGTCGAGCCCGCCCGAGAGCGTCCGCCCGCTGCCTTCCATGTAGAGGTTGAACGTGCGCCCGAGCCGCGTAAGGGAGTCGAGCACGATCACCACGTCTTTGCCCATCTCGACAAGTCGGCGGGCGTACTCGTGCGCCATCACGGACACGCGGACGTGGTTGTCCTCCTCGCGGTCGTTGGACGAGGCGAAAATCGTCGCCTTCGAGTTGCGGCGGAAGTCCGTCACCTCCTCGGGCCGCTCGTCCACCAGCAGCGCGATGAGTTCGACCTCGGGGTGGTTTTTGGAAATCCCCTCGGCGATGGACTGGATCATGATGGTCTTGCCCGTGCGCGGCGGCGCCACGACGAGGCAGCGCTGCCCCTTACCAATGGGGACGGCCAGATCCACGACGCGCATCGTGAGGTCGCCCGGGCCGCGCACCAGGTTGAGCTTTTCGTAGGGATAGACCGTCCGCCCGCTGTCGAAGGGCTTGGTGCGCGCCCACTCGTCGGGTGCCACGCCCATGATGGTATCTATGTGGTGCACCTGCATGGCGTCGCGGCGGCCCGGGCGCAGCGTGCCCGTCAGGAGGGAGCCGTCGCGGATTTTGAAGCGCTGAATAAGCGCGGGGGGCATGAAGGGATCGCTTTTGCCCTTGGGCACGTCGCTCTGGAAGTCGCGGATAAAGCCAAACTTCTTGTCCCCGATGAGTTCGAGGATGCCGGAAAACGGGGTGTCACGCATAGGAAAGAGGGCGTGGGGGCGCCGTGCGCCCTGCAGCGGCGAGAAAGCGGAAAGGTGCCGTAGAAGGGGGCGCCGATAAAGCACCGGGGCCGGCACGGCCCAGCGAAGAGGCGCCGCGGCCCGCCATGCGGGTGCCCAGAGGCGGGCGGCGTTCAGTGGCTTCTGGAACGTGCTTTTAAGATCGGTGGTTTCCGCGCCGCCTGTCAAGCTGTCCTGCCGCGCCGCATGTCCCCTTCCGCCCCCGCCCTCGACCGGCTGCACGTCGAGCTGTCCGGGCGCCCGGAAGCGCCGCCGCTGCTGATGCTGCACGGCTGGGGGTCGAGCGCGGCCCTGATGCAGCCCCTCGCCGGGGCCCTGTCGGACGCCTTCCGCGTGCACAACGTGGATTTGCCCGGCCACGGCCAGACGCCGCCGCCGCCCGAGCCGTGGGGCGTGCCCGAGTACGGCGCGCTCGTGGCTCGCTACGTCGAGGCAGAGATGGGCGGCGGGCCCATCCCGCTCGTGGGCCACTCCAACGGCGGGCGCATCGGGCTGTACCTGGCGTCCGAGCCCGGTTTCGAGGGCCTCGTCGGGCCGCTCGTGCTCGTGGCGCCCTCGGGCGTGACGCCGCGCCGCACGGCCCTTTACCACGTCAAAAAGACCGTCGCCCGCGTGCTCCGGGCGCCGTTCGAGTGGCTGCCGCCCCGCGCCCGCGCGTTCGGGCTGGACTGGCTGCGGCACTCGCTCGTGTGGAAATGGCTGGGCTCGTCCGACTACAGCCGCCTCTCGGACACGATGCGCGGCACGTTCGTCAAAACCGTCAACTTCTACCTCGAAAGCCGCCTGCCGCACGTCCACCAGCCCGTGCTGATTTTCTGGGGCACCGCCGATACCGCCGTCGCCCGCGACCAGATGGAGACGATGGCGCGCCTCATCCCCGACGCCGGCCTGTTCCCCATCGAGGGCGCCGGCCACTACGCCTACCTCGACGCCCTCGACATCGTGGCCGAAGGGACGAAGAAGTTTCTGATGGTTGATTCGTCAATTGTCGATGGCTGATGTTCACGCTTGCACAAAATTGGTTTTCAGCAACATCAACCATTCACTGTCAAATAATCGACCATTGACGAGTTGCCCATGACTGTTGTATTTGGCATTGTGGCGTCCTTGTTTGCCCTCTGGCGGATAGGGCGGCGCACGCGCTATTTCCTGCACGTATATCAGCTTGAAGGCTACAAGCTGGCCGAGTACGCCCGGTGGACGGCGGCGCACGCCCGCCCGCACGTGCTGAGGCTGTCGCACGCGCTGGGGGCGGCGCTGCTGGCGCTGAGTTTCTGGGGCTTCGGCGCGTATCCCTTCGGGACGGCGCTCGTGGTGCTGCCCCTCTGGGCCGTCGCCTTTGCGTCGTCGCGCTTGTACCGGGCCACGCCCGTCAAAAAGCCGCTCGCGTGGACGGAAAGGCTGCGGCGGCAGGCCATCGCGGTGGGCGTGCTCGTGGTGCTCATCGTGGGAGCGGGCGCCGCCATCGGGCTGCGCGTGGGCGGATACGCGGGCTGGTGGCCCCTGCTGGCTGCTTTTTTCGCCGCCGACCTGGGGGCGCCCCTGTGGGTGTTGCTGGGCGGCGCGCTGACGCGGCCCATCGAAAAGGGGGTGCAGAGGGGGTTCAAAAGGCAGGCGCGGAAAAAACTCGCCGCCCGGCCCGACCTGCAAATCGTCGGCATCACGGGCTCCTATGGCAAGACGAGCGTCAAGTTCATCATCGCCGAGATCCTGCGGCAGCGCTTCA
>CBDUCD010000417.1:0-2710 GCA_965365535.1 uncultured Rhodothermales bacterium
GGTCTGCAAAACCCTCCACAGCGGTTCGAATCCGCTCGGCACCTCGCGGCGAACCCCTGCCTGAACGCTCAGCGCAGGGGTTCGGGCGTCTGGGCCGGCGCACATATCGCGGGTAGCCGAAACGTCGCAGCAGAGGCTTTGCGGCGCGCTTTACTTGTGTGCGGTTTTTCAGCCTTTTTTATGATCACCCTCTGTCCCGGCCTGTACGTGACGGTGCAGGAAATGCCCGGCGAGCGTGCCCCGCAGCCGCGCCCCCTCGCCAGCGGATTCTCCCTCGGCACCGCCTATCGCGTGCTCGGCCTCCACTCGCCTTCGGAAACGTCGGAGGCGTACTTCATCCTCAGCAACGACCGCAACGAGGTGTGGTTTGTGTCCAACCGGCACTTCCGCACCCACGCCCTCCTGCCCGATCAGCAGGCGTTCCGGCTGCCCGTGGCGGCAGGCGACGGCACCGTGGGCGAGGCGGCGCCGCTGCTGGCCTGACCGTTTCAGGCAGCAAAGCCGAGCGGCGCCAGCAGCGCCTGCGCCTGGGCCACTTCGTCGGGGACGATGGTGTGCCACGTGCCCCGGTAAACACGGGCCGTGACGGCGGCGCCCAGGCCGGTAAGCACGCGCGCCGTTTCCTCGACGCGCGCCAGGGGGATGTGCGGGTCGGCATCGGCGCAGCCCAGAAAAGCGGGCGTGCCCGCCAGGCTGCCGCCCCACGCCCACCGCGTGCCCTCGGGGCCGATGAGTCCGCCGCTGAAAGCAACGAGGGCGCCGTAGCGGCGGGCGTGGCGCGCGGCAAACTCGGCGGCCAGGCACGCGCCCTGCGAAAAGCCCGCCAGCACGACGCGCTCTGCTGCGATGCCGGCGGCTTCGAGGGCGGCGACGGTTTCGGCGAGTCCGGCGAGGGCCTGGCTCAGAAACGGCTCGTTTTCGGGGAGGGGCGCGACAAAGCGCTGCGGATACCACGAGCCCCCCGGCGCCTGCGGCGCCACAATCGCCGTCTGCGGCGTCGCGCCGAGGGCGGCGGCCAGGGGCAGCATGTCGTCTGCCCGCGCGCCGCGCCCGTGCAGCAGCACCAGGGCCGTGCGGGCGGTTTCAGGCGGGGCTCCGGCAAAAAGCGTCGGCATCGGAAAGGGGAATAGGGGGCCGCTACGCCCGGCCCCACCTGAAAGTTGACGATGCGGGGCCGGAATGCGCACCATTAGGCGGCAGGCCTTAGCTTCTTTATGCAGAGCACATAGCTGCACCGCGCCTCCGCTGTTTCCACCACTACCCATGCATTGCCCCATGCATCGTACCCTTGCCCTGCTGCTCTTGCTGCCGGCGGCGCTCCACGCGCAGCCCGCCAGCCCGCTTCGCCGCGCGCTGCTCGTCGGCTACAGCAGCAACCTGACTTTTGCCCCCTTCAACGGCGGCAGCGTCTCCTACAAAACCGAGCGCTCGCCCACCCGCGCGCTGCGCATCGGCCTCGACGTTTTTCTGGAAGGCCAGACGAGCACGTACAAGGAAAAGCGCGTCACGACGCTGCCCGGCGGCGCCGAAGACCAGACCGACCAGACGCGCGGCACCGACTCGTACGACGTCGAGGTAAACGTAATCCTGGAAGCCGAGCGCTACCCGGCCCGGGCCGGGCGGATGCGTCCCTACGTGCTCTACGGCGTGTTCATGGGGCCGCGCTTTTTCGACAACACCATTGACGACGCGCGCGAGGAGTCGCAGGACGTGCAGAGCCGCCCGCCGCGCACCGACACCTCGACGGACGTGCAGCGCGAGGAAAGCGATGGGCGGGCGTGGGGCGGCGGCCTGACGGGCGGGCTGGGCGTCGAGTGGCGCGTGGCGGACGACCTGAGCGTGCTTGCCGAGTACCGCACCCGGTTCTACTACAGCCATTCCGTCCAGAACAGCCACGTCACCCGCACCATCGCCACGTCGGACGACGACCCGGACGAGGAGCCGCTTACCATCACGCAGCGCGTGCGGCAGCGCAGCTCCCAGTACGGGCTGCGCTCGGACGGGCTGCGCGTGGGCGCGGTGCTCTACTTCTGAAGGGCGTCAGGCTTCGAGGGCGGCGCGGTCGGCGGCCACGAGCGCGTCGAAGTCGGGCAGGATGGCCTGCTGCGGCCCCAGCCGGGCGCGCAGCCGCTGCACGACGAACTTCGTCCACCCGTACTTGACCTTCGAGGGCAGGCTCTGCCAGAAATACGCCGTGCCCGGCGCCGTGGCAAACGAGGGCTCGAAGTAGCAGTTGACGGTGCAGCCCTTGCAGACGGCGTGCCGCCCCTCCATCTGCTGGTGCCCTTTTACCGTGTCGCTGTGCCACAGGTCGTAGAGCTTTCCCTCGATGGGCAGCTTTTCGAGTCCGAAGTGGTAGCACGGCAGCACGAGTTCGTCGAAAGGCGAGATGACGACGCACGTCGAGACCGCCCGGCACGCGGGCGCCTCGGGGTCGTTGCCGCCCCGCCGCCGGAGCGTCAAAAACGCCGGGTTGAGGTAGGTGTAGGGCTTGCGGGCGTACGCCTCCATGGCCGCCATCACGCTGCCGTCGAGTTCGGCGCCCAGGCTGTTGTACTCGAAAAGCGGGTTGAGGATGAGCAGCAACCCGTTGGGCCGCGAGATCGTCTGGTAGATTTCGTCCAGCCGCCGCACGCTTTCGTTCGTAACGGTGAACAGCAGGTCGGGCCGCTCGCCCAGCCGCAGCGCCACCTCGATGGATTCCATCAGC
>CBDUCD010000418.1:0-2709 GCA_965365535.1 uncultured Rhodothermales bacterium
CCCGGGGAGGCCACAGAAGCCCACGCCGCCTACACCGGCGACTGGGCTCCCGCCTGCGCGGGAGTGACGGAAATGGCATGAGTGGTTAAATCAAAGAACTGGTATAGGGGCGCCCCGTGGTGCGCCCTCGCCCTGCTTGCTCGCTCCCGCCAACCACCAACCACCAACCGCCAACCTCAGTGAGCAACAACCCCTCCTCAGCAACTCTTACCCGTTAGCCCCCGTGTTCTGGAGCCTCCGCATGGCGTGGCGCGACAGCCGGGGCAGCCGGCTGCGGCTGCTGCTGTTTCTCTTCTCGATGGTGCTGGGCGTGGCCGCGCTCGTGGCCATCAACTCGTTTGGCGCCAACCTCACGCACGCCCTCGACGGCGAGTCGCGGACGCTGCTGGGCGCCGACCTCGCCTTCGAGCGCAGCGCCGATTTTCCGCCCCGCATTGCCGCCCTGGCCGACTCGCTGGGCGGCGAGCAGTCGCGCCGCGTCACCTTCAACTCGATGGCGTATTTCCCCCGCGTGGACGGCACCCGCCTGGCGACCGTCCGGGCGACGGAGGGCGGCTACCCCTTTTACGGCACGCTGGAAACCGAGCCCGCCCGCGCCGCCACGGCCTACCTCGAAACGGGCGACGCCCTCGTGGATGCCTCCCTGCTCGACGCCTTTGGCGTGGCCGTGGGCGACAGCGTGCAGGTCGGCACGCGCCTGTACCGCATCGCGGGGCGCGTGGTGCGGGCGCCGCGCGAGGTGAACGTGGCCTCCATTTTCAGCCCGCGCGTGTACGTGCCCCTCGCCCGCCTCGACTCGTCACTGCTGGGGCTGGGCAGCCGCGCCACGTACGAGCGCTTTTTCCGGTTCGGCGAGGGCCGCGACGCCGACGCCCTCGTGCGGCAACTCGGCCCCACGCTGCGCGAGGCCCGCGTGCGGACGGAAACCGTGGCCGAGGTGCAGGACGAGTGGAATACCGGTCTTGAAGGGCTGTACCGCTTTCTCAGCCTGACGGCCTTCGTGGCCCTTTTGCTGGGCGGGCTGGGCATCGCCTCGAGCGTCCACGTGTTCGTGCAGTCGCGGCTGGGGACGGTCGCCATTCTGCGGTGCCTGGGCGCCTCGACGCGCAAGACGTTTGCCATCTACCTGCTCCAGTCCCTGGCGATGGGCGCCGTCGCCGGTCTGCTGGGCGGGCTCGTGGCCACGGGCGTGCTGCTGGCGCTGCCCCGTGTGCTGGGCGACTTCCTGCCCGTCGCCGTCGCGTTCCGGCTGCAACCCGCCGCCCTCGCGCTGGGCGTGGCGCTGGGCGTGGGCATCACGCTGCTGTTTGCCCTGTTGCCCCTCCTGGCCGTGCGCCGCGTGTCGCCGCTGCGGGCGCTGCGCGTGGTGGAGGGCGCGGGGGGGCGCGACGCCTTGCGGTGGGCCGTGTACGTGCTGATTGCCGCCGCCATCGCGGGCTTCGCGTACGTGCAGGCGCCGTACCCGTACGTGGCCGCCGGCTACGCCCTCGGCGTCGGCGCCGTGTTCGGGGGGCTGGCACTCGTGGCGCGGCTGATCGTGGCGGTGGCCCGCCGGCTCGCGCCCCTCGGAGGAACGTACGTGGTGCGGCAGGGCATCGCCAACCTGTACCGCCCCCGCAACCAGACACTCCTGCTGCTGCTGGCGCTGGGGCTGGGCGTGTTTCTGCTCGTCACGCTCGTCGTCGTCGAGCACACGCTGCTGGGGCAGTTCGGGCTGGCAAACGAGGCGGGCAGCCCCAACCTCGTCCTGTTCGACGTGCAGCCCGAGCAGGCCGAGGGCGTCGTGGAGGTGCTCCAGGCGCGCGGCCTGCCCGTCATTGACCAGGTGCCCATCGTGACGATGCGCATCCAGGCCATCAACGGCCTTTCCGTTGACGCCATGCGGATGGACTCGACGCAGCGCGATTCGCTGTCGTGGGCGCACGTGCGCGAGTACCGCTCGACGTACCGCGACGCCCTCATCCCGTCCGAGAAGCTGGTGGCGGGCACGTTCACGCCGCGCGTCGAAAAGGGCGATGCGCCCATCCCCATCTCGGCGGAAAAAGACGTGGCCGGCGAACTCGGCATCGCCCTCGGCGACACGATGGTGTGGTCGGTGCAGGGGCGGCCCGTCACGACGGTCGTCGCCTCGATCCGCGAGGTGGACTGGCGCCGCCTTTCGACCAACTTCTTTTTCGTGTTTCCCGCCGGCGCCATAGACGACGCGCCGCAGCAGTTCGTCATCCTCACCCGCACGGCCAGCACGACGGAGGGCGCCCAGCTCCAGTCGGCCATCGTGCGCGAATATCCCAACGTGTCCACCATTGACCTGGCGCTGGCGCTGGGCGTGTTCGACGCCCTTTTCAGCCGCGTGGCGGGCGTGGTGCGTTTCATGGCGCTTTTCAGCATCCTGACGGGTCTTTTCGTGCTGGCCTCGGCGGTCCTCGTGAGCCGCTACCAGCGCGCCGCCGAGACGACGCTGCTCAAGACGCTGGGGGCGTCGCGGCGGCAGGTGCGGGGCATCATGCTGGTCGAGTACGCCGTGCTGGGCGTTTTCGGCGCGCTCACGGGCCTCGTCTTTGCCATCGGCGCGGGCTGGGCGCTGGCGCGGTGGGTGTTCGAGCTGCCGCTGCGCGTGCCCCCCGGCACCGTCGCCCTCACCTTCGGCGTCGTCGTCGCGCTGACGCTGGGCGTGGGCATGGCCATCAGCCGGGGCGTGTACAGCCAGTC
>CBDUCD010000419.1:0-2707 GCA_965365535.1 uncultured Rhodothermales bacterium
CCTTCTGATCCGTAGTCAGACGCTCTATCCAGCTGAGCTACGGGCACGTGCTTTTTGCAAGGGCTGCCAAGATAGCGCCGCGCCTTTTGCCCTTGCAAGTGAAGGCGGGGAGAATCCAGCCCGCGTAGTTTCCTCCCCATGAAGCACATTTGCATCGTAGGCGCGGGGCTGGCCGGGGCGTGTGCCGCCGCCGCCCTCGCCCCCCATGCCGCCGTCACGCTGCTCGACGCGCGGGGACCGGCGGCGGGCGCTTCGGGCGTGGCGGCGGGGCTGGCCAACCCGTTCATGGGGCGCCGCGCCCTGCCTGCCTGGCAGGGGGACGCGGCCCTGGCGGCGCTGGCCGGCGTGCTCGAACAGGCCGGACTCGGCACAGCGCCCTGCCCACTCGTCCACCCCGCCCGCGACGCGGCCCAGGCGGCGCTTTTCGCCGGGCGCGCCGCCGAGCACCCGGGTGAACTCGTCTGGCGGGAAGCCCGCGGCGCGGCGGATGCGTGGCCCCTCGTGGCCGCGCCGCACGGCGCGCTGGAAGTGAGGCGGGGCTTCCGGGTGGATCTGCCCGCGCTGGTCGAGGCGCTGATCCAGCACCTGTCCATCACGTGCCGCTGGGGCGAGAGGGGGCGCGTGGTGGCGCTCGACGCGGATCGGGGGCGGGTGACGACGGCGGCGGGCGATAGCGTCGAGGCCGACCGCGTGCTGCTGTGCACGGGCGGCGCCCTGCCCCTTTTCCAGCCTGCCCTGCCCCTGCACCGCGTGAAAGGGCAGACGATTACGCTCCACGCGCCCGGCATCGCGCCGCTGCTACCCACCCTCACGGGCGAGACGTACCTCGTGCCGGCGGGCGACGGCATCGTGGTGGGCAGCACCTTCGAGCACGCTTTCGCCGACGAGGCGCCCACGCCCGAGGGCATCGCTGGGCTGCGCGCGCGGGCGGCGCGGCTGGTGCCCGCGCTGGCAGGCGCACCCGTCGTGGCGGCGCGGGCGGGGGTGCGCGCCACGGTGCCAGGCCGCCGCCGGCCCCTCGTCGGCCCCGTCACGCCGTCGGGGCGCGTGTGGGCGTTCAACGGGCTGGGCGCGCGGGGACTGGTGACGGCGCCGCTGCTGGCGGCGGGGTTGTGGGGATACCTCCACGCCCCGGAAACCCTGCCTGCCGAGGTGCGTCCCCCGCGGGTAGCCTGACGGGCAGCGGGCGTGCGGATTCACGGCGAAGCCAAACTGGAAGCGCCTCCAACGCGCCCGCCGGCTGCCCGCCCCGGCAACCCCCATCGTACATTGAATGACCTTTCAGCCACACCAGCAACACCATGGAACTGACGACGACGCGCATCGCGGACCTTCTCGGCGACGAGGCGGACACCCTGCTCAACCACACCTCGCAGACGATCCCGAAAGAATCGCTCCACCTGCCCGGCCCTGACTTCGTGGACCGCGTCTGGTCGGTTTCCGACCGCAACGTGCAGGTGCTGCGCTCCATCCAGGCGCTTTTCGACAAGGGACGGCTGGGCGGCACGGGCTACCTGTCCATCCTGCCCGTAGATCAGGGCATCGAGCACGCGGGCGGCGCCTCGTTCGCCAAAAACCCGATCTACTTCGACCCCGAGAACATCGTCCGGCTCGCCATCGAGGGCGGCTGCAACGCGGTTGCGTGCACGTACGGCGGACTCGGGGCCGTCGCGCGCAAGTACGCGCACAAAATCCCGTTCGTGCTCAAAATCAACCACAACGAGCTGCTCACCTACCCCAATAAGTTCGACCAGGTGATGTTCAGCCGCATTGACGAGGCGTGGAACATGGGCTGCGCGGCCATTGGCGCGACGATCTATTTCGGATCTGACGAGAGCACGCGGCAGCTTCAGGAAGTCGCCGAGGCGTTTGCGCACGCGCACGAACTGGGCATGGCGACGATTCTGTGGTGCTACCTGCGCAACAACGCCTTCGTGGTGGACGGCAAGGACTACCACACCGCTGCCGACCTCACGGGCCAGGCCAACCACCTGGGCGTCACGATTGAGGCGGACATCATCAAGCAGAAGCAGCCCGAGTCGAACGGCGGCTTCAAGGCGCTCAACACGGGCAACTCGTCCTACGGCAAGCTCGACGAGCGCATTTACAGCGAGCTGACGAGCGACAACCCCATTGACCTGACGCGCTACCAGGTGGCCAACTGCTACATGGGCCGCGCGGGCCTCATCAACAGCGGCGGCGGAAGCGGCAAAAACGACCTCAAGGAGGCCGTCCGCACGGCCGTCATCAACAAGCGCGCGGGCGGCATGGGGCTGATTTCGGGCCGCAAGGCGTTCCAGCGCCCCATGAAGGAGGGCGTCGAAATCCTCAACGCCATCCAGGACGTGTACCTCGACGGCGGCATCACCATCGCCTGAGCGAAACCCCGGCGCGCGGCGTCGTAAGCGGGGCGGGTCCTTGAGGGCCTGTCCCGTTTTTTATGTTTGGTGGCGGGGTGGTGGGGTTGTTGGTGGAGCCTGGGGGCATCCGGGGAAATGGGTGCCCGTCGGGCTGCTGGTTGGACGGGACGCGGGGCGGGCCACCTCGCCATTCCCCCTTCCAACCGCCAGCCTCCAACCTCCAACCGCTTCCGCCCACAGCCCCTCGCCCCGCCGCCGCGCGTCACCCACCACCTCACCATCCCACTACCCAACAAACCCTCAGATCAGCCGCTTCAACTCCTCGATGCGGCGGGTGATGGCTTCGC
>CBDUCD010000420.1:0-2700 GCA_965365535.1 uncultured Rhodothermales bacterium
GGGGCGTCTTGCCTCCGCGCGAAACCCACGACCTCGCCACCCCACCACCTACGGCAGCAGCCCCAGCGCTGCCAGGTCGGCGCGGAGGGCGTCGGGCGTCGTGAAGTGAATGGCGTGGAAGCCCAGCCCGCGGGCCGTCTCCACGTTATCGCGGTTGTCGTCGATAAAGACGGCGTGGGCGGGCTCGATGCCGAAATCGCTCGTGAGGTGGGCAAAGATGGCGGGGTCGGGCTTGATTTTCTCGACCTCGCCCGAGACGACGATGCCCCTGAACCACGCGAGAAAGTCGTAGCGGGCGCGGGCGCGCGGAAACGTCTCTGCCGACCAGTTGGTGAGCGCGTACAGCGGCGTGCCGCGCTGGCGCAATGCGTCCAGAATCTCGACCGTGCCGCCGATGGGGCCGCCCAGCATGTCCTCCCAGCGCGCGTGGTAGGCGCGCAGCCAGTCGGCGTGGTCGGGAAAGTCGCGGATGCGCTCCTCGACGGCCTGGGCAAAGGGCTTGCCCTCGTCCATCTGCCCGTTCCACTCGGGCGTGGCCACGTGCGCGAGAAAGTGCTCGATGTCGCTTTCGCTGCCGCCCAGGTCGCGGTACACGTAGCGCGGATTCCAGTCGATCAAAACGCCGCCCAGGTCGAACACGACGACGGTGCGGGCGGAGGGGGACTCGTTCATGCAAAAGGAGGGGTGTAAAGCGCCTCGACCCAGCCGCCCTGCCGCCCGCTTTCAAGCGCCGTCTGGATAAAGTGGACGCCCCGCGCGCCGTCGGCGGCGGTGGGGAAGTCGAGGTCGAGCGCGTCGGGCGTTTCGCCGGCGAGGCGGGCGGCGAGGGTGCGGAGGGCGTTGCCGTACACGTTGGCGAAGGCCTCGAAAAATGCCTCGGGGTGGCCGGGGGGCAGGCGCGTGGCGTGCGCCGCCGCCGCCGACAGGCCGGGCTGCCCGCGCCGCAGCACGTGCATTTCGCCGCCCAGCGTGCGCAGCAGGAGCGCGTTGGGCGTTTCCTGGTGCCATTCCAGCGACGCGTCCGTCCCGTACACGCGCAGCGACAGCCGGTTTTCCTCGCCCACGGCGATCTGCGAGCAGTGCAGCACGCCGCCCGCGCCGCCCCGGTAGCGCAGCAGCACGTTCGCGTCGTCGTCTATGGGGCGGCCGGGGACGAACGAGCGCACGTCGGCGCACAGGCGTTCGGTTTCCAGGCCCGTCACGTAGCGCGCCAGATGGTCGGCGTGCGAGCCGATGTCGCCCAGCGCGCCGGCGCCGGCCTGCGCCGGGTTGGTGCGCCACGCGGCCTGCTTCGAGCCGGCGCGCTCGACGGGCGTGGCCAGCCACCCCTGGCTGTACTCGACGACGACTTTGCGGACGGTGCCCAGCTTCCCCGCCGCCACGAGGGCGCGGGCCTCTTTGACGAGTGGATAGCCCGTGTAGTTGTGCGTGAGGGCAAACAGCACCCTTTTCTCGGCGACGAGGCGGCCCAGCGCGTGCGCGTCGTCGAGGGTCGTGGTAAAGGGCTTGTCGCAGATGACGGCGATGCCCTTTTCGACAAAGGCGCGCACGGCGGGCGCGTGGACGTGGTTGGGCGTCACGACGACGGCGAAGTCAATGCCGTCCGGGCGGGCGGCTTCCTCGGCGGCCATCTCGTCGAAATGGTCGTAGGCACGCGGCACGCCGAGGCTTTTGCCAAAGGCGCGGCTTTTCAGCGCGTCGGAGGAAAAGGCGCCGCAGACGAGTTCGGCCAGCCCGTCGAGGGCGATGGCGCGGCGGTGCACGTCGCCGATAAAGGCGCCGGGGCCGCCGCCCACCATGCCGTAGCGGAGTTTGCGGTCGAGGGGCATCGGGGGTTGAGTTGTAGAAGGTGGACGGGGCCGGCCCTTCACGCGCCGCGCAGGCGCCTCACGAAAAAGGCGGGATGCCCACTTCGGGCGCCGGGTTGAGGCTTTCGGCCTCGACGGTGTCGGTGCCGGGCTGCACGCGGTCGTTGAAGAGGAGCACGAAGCCGACGAGGATGAGGGCGGCAAAGCCCGCCGGAATCCACCAGAACTGCTGCCACTGGTCGAGTGTCAGGGCGGTGCTGCTGCCCAGGAAGCGGTTATAAACGGCCCCCGCCACCTGGGCGCCAATGAGCATCCCGACGCCATACGTGACGAGCACGAGCAGGCCCTGCGCCTGCCCGCGAATGGCAGGCGTGGACTTTTTATCCACGTAAATCTGGCCCGTCACGAAGAAAAAGTCGTAGCACACGCCGTGCAGCAGGATGCCGAGGGCAATCATCCAGAACACGGACTGCGGCGCGGCAAGGGCGAACAGGGCGTAGCGCAGCACCCACGCGCCCATGCCCGCCGCCAGCATCCACTTGACGCCCAGCCGCCGGAAAAGCAGCGGCATCAGCAGCATGAAACCCACCTCCGACATCTGCCCCAGCGACTGCGTGGCGGCGATTTTCTGGATGCCGACGCCGCTCAGGTAAAGCTGCGTGAAGTTGTAGTACGCCGCGAGCGGAATGCTGATCAGCAGCGAGGCGGCCAGAAACACGTAAAACGGGCGGCTGCCCAGCTGCGAGAGCACGCCCACGCCCGAAATGCTGCGCGCGCTCACGGGCTCGCCCGCGGCCTGGGGCGGCGTGTGCGGAAGCGAAAACGCGTACAGCCCCAGCAGAATGCTGAAAGCGCCCGTCAGGTAAAGCGGCCACGCCGTCGCCTCGGCCGT
>CBDUCD010000421.1:0-2683 GCA_965365535.1 uncultured Rhodothermales bacterium
CCCACCGACCCGTGCACCGACCCGGCCACGCTGCCCTCGTATGCGGGCGGCTACGTGCTCAACAGCGCCGGCACGCGCGCCTTTATCAAGGTCGAGATTCCGCAGGGCGGGCAGTCCTTCGAGTTCTACAACATGACGAACCTCGTCGTGGGTGAGCCCGAGGGCGATACCGAGAGCGGCGCCGTGCTCGCCGATTACGTCCGCTCGGGCGACACGTTCGTGTTCGTGGGCACCGCGCCGACGGTGGTGTACTTCCCCATCAGCCGGGCCGACGCGAGCGTGAGCCGGATCGCGTTTTTCCTGAAAGTCACCGACACGTGCGGCCGCACCGTTGACGTGGACCCGGACTTCGCGCTTACGGGCGTCGAGGCGTCGGCCCTCGCCGGGCTGCGGCTCGAAGGCGCGCACCCCAACCCGATGGCGGGCGCGGCGACGGTGCGCTTCTCCCTCGGCGAGGACGGCCCCGTCCGCCTGGCCGTGTACGACGTGCTGGGCCGCGAAGTGGCGCGCCTGGTGGACGACGTGCGGGGCGCGGGCGTGCAGGAAGTCGGCTTCGACGGCGGCGCGCTGCCCTCGGGCGTGTACGTGCTGCGCCTGGAGGCCGGTGGCCGCACGCTTACGCGTACCATCACCGTGGCGCGCTGATCGGGGCGCGCTGAGGCGGCCCATCCATTCACAACCAACACCTGAAACCATGAAAGACCATAGCCTTTGCCTCCGCAAGCCGTACGTGGCGCCGCTCGTGCGCCGGGAGGCGCCGGTGGCGCTCGTCACGGCGGGTTCGTTCGACCTGCTCATTCCCAACGCCTAGCGCCCGCGCGCGGTGCAAGACGGGCCGGGGCCCCTTCGCGGGGGCTCCGGCCTTTTTCGTATCGTGCCGCCATGCCGCGCCTGATTCTGCTCCACAAGCCTTACGACGTGCTCTGCCAGTTTACCGATGCGGCGGGGCGCGCCACACTTGCCCGTTTCGTGGACGTGCCGGGCGTGTACGCCGCCGGACGGCTGGACCGCGACAGCGAGGGCCTCGTCGTGCTCACGGATGCGGGGTGGCTCCAGGCCCGCCTTGCCGACCCGCGCCACAAACTCGCCAAGACGTACCTCGTGCAGGTCGAGGGCATCCCCACCGACGACGCCCTTGAAAAGCTGGCGGCGGGCGTGGTGCTCAACGACGGCCCGACGCGCCCGGCGCACGTGGCCCGCGCCGAGGCGCCCGGCGTGCCCGAGCGCGACCCGCCGGTGCGGTTTCGCAAAACGGTGCCCACGGCGTGGCTGCGCCTGACGCTGCGCGAGGGCCGCAACCGGCAGGTGCGCCGCATGACGGCGGCCATAGGCCACCCCACGCTGCGCCTGGTGCGCCTGCGCGTGGGGCCGTGGCGGCTGGGCACGCTGGCGCCGGGCGCGTGGGTCGAGGTGCCCGCGCCCCTTTCGCCCGCCGGCCTCGAAAGGTTGCTGCGCCGCTGAAACCCCTTCCGCCATTTCGTCTCCCGAAACCAACCTTGAACTCCCTGTGAGGCCGCGCGCGGTGGCGGCGCGGCGGCTATCTTCCGCGCTTGCCTTTTCGTGCCGATGAATCCCGTTGCCATTGCGCGTTCGCTGATCGAGACGCCCTCGCCTACGGGCGAAGAGGCCGCCGTGGGGCGCCTCGTGGCCGGGATGCTGCGCAACCTCGACCTGCGCGTGGACCAGCAGCAGGTAGCCTCGGAGCGCTTCAACCTCATCGCCGTCTCGAGCGCGCCGCCGCGCGTCGTCTTCTCGACGCACCTCGACACCGTGCCGCCCGTCTTGCCCTTCCGCGAGGACGAGACGCACCTCTACGGACGCGGCGCCTGCGACGCGAAAGGCATCATCGCCGTCCAGCTGGCCGCCGCGCACCGCCTGCTCGAAGCCGGCGAGCGCCGCATCGGGCTGCTTTTTACCGTGGACGAGGAGATGGGCGGGCTGGGCGCGCAGAAGGCCAACCTGCACCCCGTCGCCGAGCAGTGCCGCTTTATCGTCAACGGCGAGCCGACGGGCAACAAGCTGGCCTCGGGCACGAAAGGATCGCTGCGCGTGCGGCTGCGCACCCGGGGCCGCGAGGCCCACTCGGCGTACCCCGAAAAAGGCGCGTCGGCCATTGAAAAACTCCTCGACGTGCTGGCCGACGTGCGCGCCACCCACTGGCCCTCCGACGAAACGCTGGGCGACACGACGGTCAACATCGGCGTCGTGGGTGGCGGCACGCGCCCCAACGTCGTTGCCGGCGCCGCCCACGCCGACCTGCAGATCCGCCTCGTGACGCCGCCCGAAAGGGTGCTGGCCCAGCTCGAAAGCGTGCTCGCGGGCCGCGCCACCGCCGAGACGCTGTCCGTCTCGCCCCCCATGATGCTCCACACCGTCGGCGGCTTCGAGACGGAAACCGTCCGCTTCACGACCGACATCCCGTACCTGTCTAACTGGGGCACGCCGCTCCTGCTCGGCCCCGGCTCCATCCTCGTCGCCCACACGGACGAGGAGTGCGTGGCAAAGGCCGAACTCCACGAGGCCGTTGATCTGTACGTGCGCCTGGCGCAGCAACTCCTGGCCGAGGTATGAGCGGGCTGCGCCTCGCGCTGCTGGGGCGAGGCCGGATGGTTGATTGGATGGTGCGGTGGAAAGTGCCCGCGCGCAAAGGCGCGGCGGCCGTGGCAGCGCGGTAATTTGCCGC
>CBDUCD010000422.1:0-2683 GCA_965365535.1 uncultured Rhodothermales bacterium
TGGGCGGGGCGGCTGTTTTCGCGTTCTGGTTTCCCTACCACCTCGCCGACCCCGATGCCTACGACCCCATCTCGTACCGGGCCGCCATCTGGGGACTGTGCTCGGCGCTGGCGGGCGTCTCGTTCGTCAACGCGTGGGCCCGGCGGCACGCTGCGCTTCTCAACACAGTCGGTTTTTACAGCGGCCTCGCGTACCTGAGCTGGCTCAGCGCCTACAACAAACTCGAACTGTCGTGGGCCATCGGCCTCGTCATGGCCGCCCTCGTAATCTCCTTCGGGCTGTCGCTGGCCGCCCGGCGCCTGCGCACCATCGTGTGGCTGCTCGCGGGGGTGCTGGCCGTCACCGGCTTTTTCGTCTGGCACGCCCGCTCGCCCGCCATCCCGCGCAGCCTGGAGATGGCGTTTCTGCTTATCACCGTCATCGCCACGTTCGTGCCCACGGCGGCGCGCATCACGCTGATGCGGACGCTCTACGTCAGCCGCGACACGCTGGCCCGCCAGCAGACGCTGCTGCGCACCATCATAGACGCCATTCCCGACCACATTTTCGCCAAAGATGCCGGGGGGCGCACCATTCTGCGCAACCGCGCCTCCTTTGAAGCGCTGGGCTTCACGTCGCCCGAAGCCGTGGTGGGCAAGACGGACTTCGACCTGCACGCGCCCGACGAGGCCCGCCGCTACTGGGCCGACGACCTGGCCGTCATGGCCTCGGGGCAGCCCCTCATAGACCACGAGGAGCCGCGCACCCTCGACGGCGCGCAGCGCTGGACAAGCGTCACCAAGATTCCCCTCTGGGAAAACGACAAGGTGGCCGGCCTCGTCGGCATCGCGCACGACGTGACCGAGTGGAAGGAGGCGCAGCGCCAACTCGTCGAGGCGAAAGAAGCCGCCGAAAGCGCCACGCGCGCCAAAAGCGAGTTTCTGGCCAACATGAGCCACGAAATCCGCACGCCCATGAACGGCGTCATCGGCATGACGAGCCTTTTGCTCGACACGCCGCTCGGCGCCGAGCAGCGCGACTTTGTCGAGACCATCCGCGTCTCGGGCGACGCCCTGCTGACCATCATCAACGACATTCTCGACTTCTCGAAAATCGAGGCCGGCATGATGGCCATCGAGCAGCGGGCCTTCGACGTGAGGGCGTGCGTCGAGGGCGCGCTCGACCTCGTGGCGCAGCGCGCCGCCGAAAAGCACCTCGAACTGGCCTACCTCATCGAAGACGGCGTGCCCACGAGCGTCGTCGGCGACGAGACGCGCGTGCGGCAGGTACTCGTCAACCTGCTCTCGAACGCCGTCAAGTTCACCCCGTCGGGCAGCGTGTGCGTGCGCGTGCGCGCCGCCCCGCCCGACCCCGCCACGGGCACGCTTGCCGAGGTCTATTTCGCCGTCGAGGACACGGGCATCGGCATCGCGCCCGACAAGCTGGGCCTCGTCTTCGAGAGCTTTTCGCAGGCCGACGCCTCGACGACGCGGCAGTACGGCGGCACGGGCCTGGGGCTGGCCATCTGCCGCCGCCTCGTGCACCTCATGGGCGGCACCGTGGAGGTGGAAAGCGTGCCGGGCGCGGGCTCGACGTTTACGTTCTGCATCCGCGCCGAGGTGGCGCCGTGCACGCGCCACGTATTTCTGCACCGCGAGCAGCCCCACCTGGCGGGCCGCCGCACCCTCGTCGTGGACGACCAGCAGGTCAACCGCGACGTGCTCGAACGGCTGGCCGAGCGCTGGCGCATGGACGTGACAAGCGTGCCCTCGGGCGAGGAAGCCCTCCAGGCCGTCCGCGCCGCCCACGCCGCCGGGTGCCCCTTCGAGGTGCTGCTGCTGGACATGCAGATGCCCCTCATGGACGGGCTGGACGTGGCCCGCGCCGTGCGCGCCGAAGGGCTGGGATTGCCGCGCATCGTGCTGCTCACGTCCGTCGCCCGCGACGCCGCCCTGCGCGACGCTGCCGAAGGGGCGGGCGTTGACCACATCCTTTACAAGCCCGCCAAGGCGGCCCAGCTCCACGGCGTGCTGACGGGGCTTTTCGCCCAGCCGGCGCCTGCCGCGCGCCCGGCAGCCGCAGCGCCTGCTGCCGCCCCGACGCCCGGGGCTGCTGCCGGACTGCGCATCCTGCTGGCCGAGGACAACCCCATCAACCAGAAAGTCGCGCTGCGGCTGCTCGAAAGGCTGGGCGCGGGCGCCGACGTGGCGGGTAACGGCGCCGAAGCCGTGGCCGCCGTGGCCGAGGGCGTCCGCGCCGGGCGGCCCTACGACGCCGTGTTGATGGACGTGCAAATGCCCGAAATGGACGGCCTCGAAGCCACGCGCCAGATCCGCCGCGCGCTGCCCGCCGAAGCCCAGCCGTGGATCGTGTCGCTGACGGCGAATGCGATGGAAGGCGACCGCGAAACCTGCCTCGCCGCCGGCGCCGACGACTACCTGCCCAAGCCCGTGGACCTGAAGGCCCTCGAAGCCGCCCTGCACCGCGTGCCGCAAACTGCCGCGGCAGTTTGTTGAGGTGGCGAGGTGGTGGGTGAAGTGCGGGGGCAAGGCAACGGGCAGTGGTCGGGGTGCACGCCGCTGGGCGTGACTGCTGGAATGGCCTCGGGTGCAGGCATTTACGCCCGTCTCGCCCCACGCAATACGCAATACGCAATACGCAATACGCAATACGCAATACGCAACACGCCCTACGCCCACCGACC
>CBDUCD010000423.1:0-2682 GCA_965365535.1 uncultured Rhodothermales bacterium
TTGCCGATGACGAAGCCGAGCAGGCCCGTGAGCGCGATGCTGAGTAGCGTCTGGATGCCGGTGAGGACGTGCACGATTTCGTTGCGCGGCTCCAGCCCCACACTTGGCCCCTCGGCGCTCGTCATGCTGATGAGGGCGAAAATGGCGGCGTCCATCACGTCGCGCGAGGTTTCGAGGCCGACCGTCGCGCCGTCTTCCACGCGCACGACGCTGCCCGTGACGCCGTAGAGGACGGTAAAGCTGAGGTACACGATGACGACCGAGAGGAGGGCGCGGGGCACGCTTTCGCCGTAGTCGCACAGCCACTCGACAAACTGGTCGCGGGCGTAGTCGGCGTAGTGGCGGAGGGCGGCCTGCCACTGGCGGGCGCGCCAGGCGAGGGCGCTGCGCAGGCGGGCGGCCTTTTTCTGCATCCGGCGGCGGCGGCGGTACGCCCACGAAGCCGCCTCGGCGTGGCCGAACTGCTCGAAGTTGCGCTCGAGGGTGAGGTAGGCGCCGGCGGCGCCCTCCCAGTCGCCTGCCGTTTCCTCGCCCAGCGCCTCGCCCAGTTGCTTGCGGTTGATGCGGGTGCGCTCCATCCACGCGCCGTTGAGGTACACGCCGCCCAGGTTGCACAGCGTCAGGTCGAGGTCCTGGAGGCGGGCGCCCTGGAGGTTGGCGCCCCGGAGGCTGGCGCCCGCGAGCCGCGTTTCGCGCAGGTTGGCGCCTTTCAGCAGGGCCTCGTCGAGGCGGGCGTCGCGCAGGTCGGCGCCCTGCAAGTCGGCGCCCGAGAGGTCGGCGCGGCGCAGGCTGGCCTCGTGGAAGCGGGCCTCGGTGAGAATGGCCTCGGTGAGGACGGCATCGTCCAGCCGGGCGCCCCACAGGTCGGCGCCGTCGAGGCGGGCGTTGTCGAGGGCGCTGCGTTCGAGGCGGGCAAAGCGCAGCGACGCGCGGCGGCCGTCGAGTTCTTCGAGCAGGCAATCCTGGAGGTTGGCGCCGTTGAGGGCGGCCTCGCAGACCGACGCGCCGGCCAGGTCGCTGCCGCGCAAATCGGCCTGCTCCAGGTCGGCCTCGGCAAGGTTGGCGCCCCCCAGTTCGGCGTTTTGCAGGTGGGCGCCGCGCAGGTTGGCGGCCTGCAAATCGGCCAGGCGGAGGTTGGCGCCCGAGAGGTCGGCGCGCGCGAGCCGGGCGCGGGCCAGGCGGACGCGCCCCCGGCCTTCGTCCCACCACGCCGGGTGCGTGTCGCCCTGCTGGGCCATCTGCGCGAGGGCCTGCGGGCTGAGGTCGAGGCCGGCGAGGGGGGCCGTGAACCCCTCGGGCGCCGGCAGCCGCAGCCGCCCGTCGGGCGAGGCCTCGATGAGTTGCAGCACGAGGCGCGCCTTCTGCCCGTTTTCGGCGTCGGCAAGCGCCCGGATGACGGCCGGCGAGACGGTGCGCAGTTCGGCGTCGGTAAGCGGGCGGTTCATGCAGCGAGAAAAAGGGCAGCAGGCAGGCGAATGGCCAAGCTACTGTGCAGCGGGCGCGGCAGGCCGCTATTTTGTCGCAACCCTTGCCCCCTGCTGCCATGCGCCTTTCCGCCCTCGTCCTCTGCGCCCTCCTCGCCGCCGGCCCCGCCGCCGCCCAGATTGCCATCCGCGCCGACACGGTTTACACCATGAGCGGCCCGCCCATCGCCAGTGGCGTCGTGCTCGTGCAGGACGGCAAAATCGAACGCGTCGGGCCTGCCAGCGCGGTTCGCGTGCCCGAGGGCTACCGCGTCATCACGGGCAAGCTCGTCACCCCCGGCCTCGTGGATGCGCGCTCGTCCGTCGGGCTGTCGGGCGCCCTCAACCAGGCGCAGGATCAGGACCAGCTTGAAACGTCGGACGCCCTCCAGCCCGAACTGCGCGCCCTCGACGCCTACAACGGGCGCGACACGCTCGTGGGGTGGATTCGCAGCTTCGGCGTCACGACCGTCCAGACGGGTCCCAGCGCGGGCGACCTGGTGAGCGGCCAGATGATGACCGTCAAAACGTGGCCGCCCGAGGTTGAAAAGGCACTCGTCGAAGCAGGTTCGATGCTGTCGTTTACCGTCGGCGAGGGCGTGTCGTCGCGGCTGCAAAAGCCCGGCACGCGCGGCAAGGGCGCGGCGATGCTGCGCGCCGACCTCTTGAAAGCGCAGGAGTACGCCCGCAAAATGCGCCTCTCCGATGCCAGCAAGCATCCCGAGCGCGACCTGCACCTGGAAGCCCTCGCCCGCGTGCTCGACGGCCAATCCCGCGCCCTCGTCTCGGCCCACCGCGCCCCCGACATCCTGACGGCGCTGCGCCTCCAGAAAGAGTTCGGCTTCCAGATGGTGCTCGACGGCGGCGCCGAGGCGTACCTCGTCCTCGACGAGCTGAAGGCGGCGGGCGTGCCCGTCATCGTCCACCCCACGATGATGCGGGCCGGCGGCGCGGGCGAAAACGTGACGATGGAGATGGCGGCCAAGCTGGACAGCGCAGGCATCCCGTTTGCCTTTCAGAGTGGCTACGAGGCGTACGTGCCCAAAAACCGCGTGGTGCTGTTCGAGGCGGGCGTGGCGGTGGGGCAGGGCGGGCTGCGCCGAAGCGCCGCCCTCGACGCGCTGACCGTGGGCGGCGCGCGCCTGCTGGGCATCGAAAGCCGCGTGGGCACGCTGGAAAAGGGCAAAGACGCCGACCTCGTCGTGTGGGACGGCGACCC
>CBDUCD010000424.1:0-2681 GCA_965365535.1 uncultured Rhodothermales bacterium
CCTTTGCAGGCACCGCCCACCCCTTTGCAGGCACCTCCTGCCGAGGTGCCCGCCCGCCCATCGTTGCTGGCGGCGCCGCGCGTGGCCCCGCCGCCGCACACGGGTCGCGCCCCCGTCGCCGTCACCGGGCGCGTGTTTGCCGAGATGAACGCGCTGTACTCCGCGACGCAGGCAGGTGCCTTTTCCGCCGCCCGCACCTTTGCCACGCCCGCGGTGGGGGTGCGCGCCCGGGTGACCCACCTGCCCGGAGACGCCATCGCCGCCGTGCACCTGCGCACCTCCTACCGGTACAGCACCCGTGGCCTCGTGGCGCCGGCGGCCCTGGTGCGCGTGTACCAGGCCAGCCTCACGCAGGCTTTTGACGCGCTGCACCTCACCGCCGGGCGTTTCTACGACCCCGTGCAGGCTACCGGCGGCTACTGGGATGGCGTGCTGGCGCGCTACGGCACCGATGCTGGCCTCAGCGTGGGCGCCGCCGCGGGCCTCGAACCCGCGCGCGCCGACGCGGGGTTTTCAGCCGACCGCCCCAAGTACGCGGCGTTTGCGGGCTATGGGTGGCAGGGCGGGCGGGCCAGCTACCAGGCCAGCGCGTCGCTCACCACGGTGCAGCCCCGCACCCGATGGCCCGTCCAGACCACCGCTGGCGTGGCGCAGCGGGTGGCGTGGCGCGGCTTCCGGCTGGACGCCGACGGCACGCTCGACCGGGACCCACAGGGTGGCCGCTGGGTGCTCAGCCTGCTCCAGGCCCGCGCGGCGATGCCGCTGGGGGCTGCCTGGCGTGCCCACGCCCGCTACGGCCTGCGCCGCCCCTTTGCGTTCTGGCGCACCGATGCCCTGTTCCCCTACCGCTCGGATCAGTACGGGGGAGGGCTCTCGTACACACCTCGCCCGTTCGCGCTGGGCGCCGACGTGACGTGGAACCGGCTCAGCGGCGCCGGCCTGTCGCGTACGCTGTCGGGGTATCTGAGCGTGCCGCGGCTGGGCCTGGCCGGGCTGGGGCTTGACGCCTCCGGGAGCCTGTGGAGGCGCGACGGCCTGCGCACCGCGTACGTCACGGGGGGCCTCGCCCGCGCCTTCGGGCGGCTTCAGGCGCGCGCAGCCTACGCGCTTTACCGCACCCGCACGGGCGCCCCGGTGCGCCGCACGCACGCCCTGCAAGCCAGCCTCGACGCGCCCCTGGCCCGCCGCCTTTTTGCAAGCGTGACGGCACGCACGCAGTTCGGCAGCGGCCTGACGAGCACGAGCATGTACACCGGCCTCTGGATGAGTTTTTAGCATGAGCCTCGACCTCGCGCTGGTGTGGACCATCGGCCTGACGCTGGCGGCGCTGGCCATGTGGCCTTACCTGCGGCGGCAGCGGCGCCTGGAGCGTGCTGCCGCCGCTGCCGCCGAGCAGGCCCACCACTACGGGTTGCACGAGCCGGCGTCGCTCCACCCCATCGTGAACCCTGCCCGCTGCATTGGCACGGGCAACTGCGTCGAGGTGTGCCCCGAAAAGGACGTGCTGGGGCTGTATGGCGGCCAGGCCCACCCCGTCAGCCCGGCGCGGTGCGTGGGGCACGGGCTGTGCGAGCGCGCGTGCCCGGTGGAGGCCATCCAGCTGGTGTTCGGCACCGAGCAGCGGGGCGTCGAGCTGCCGCGCGTCCGGGAAAACTTCGAGACCAACGTCCCCGGCCTGTACGTCATTGGCGAACTGGGGGGGATGGGCCTCATCCGCAACGCCTTCAGGCAGGGGCAGCAGTGCATCGCCGGCATCGCAAAAGCGCCCCGCGACGCCGCCGGTGGGCCACTCGACGTGCTTATCGTGGGGTGCGGGCCGGCAGGGCTGGCGGCTTCGCTGGCCTGCCTCCAGCACGGACTGCGCTTCGCCACCATCGAAAAGGAAGGCGTGGGCGGCGCCGTCCGGTCGTACCCGCGCAAAAAGATCGTCATGACAGCGCCGCTCGAAGTGCCCGGCTACGGCAGGCTCGGCGCCCGCGAAATGCCGAAGGAGGACCTGGTGCGGCTCTGGGACGACGTGATCGGGCGGGCGGGGCTGACCGTGCAGACCGGCGAAACCGTCACCGCTGTCACGCCCGAGGCCGAGGCCGGGTTTAGCGTCGTCACCGACCGGGGGGCGTACGCCGCGCGGCGCGTGGTGCTCGCCATCGGACGGCGCGGCGTGCCTCGCAAGCTGGGCATCGCCGGGGAGTCGCTGCCGCACGTCGCCTACGCGCTGCGCGAGCCCGAGGCGTACGCCGGAGACCGCATCGTCGTCGTCGGCGGCGGCGATGCAGCCGTCGAAGCAGCCCTCGCCCTTGCCGGGCAGCCCGGCACGTCGGTAGCACTCTCGTACCGCGGGCAGGCTTTCTCGCGCATCAAGCCCGGCAACCACGCCCGTCTCGAAGCAGCAGCGGCAGCAGGCCAGGTCGAAGTTCTGTGGGGCACGCAGCTCACGGAAATCCTGCCCGGCGCGGTCTGCTACCACGACGCCCACGCGCGCGTGCACACGCGGCCCGCCGACGCGGTTTTCATCTTTGCAGGCGGCACGCTGCCCACGGCGTTTCTGCGCAGTTGCGGCGTCGCCATTGATACCAAGTTCGGCACGCCATAGCGCCTGTTCGTGGCAGCGCGCGTGCTGCCGTCAGGCGAGGCCCCGCGCTGGTGACAGCACGGGGCCTCGCAACGTGTACCCGCAGAGG
>CBDUCD010000425.1:0-2676 GCA_965365535.1 uncultured Rhodothermales bacterium
CGAAAATCTCGGCCATGCGCACGCGCACGCTTTCGATGAGGTGGTTGACGGAGGCAAGCTGCTGGGCCGTGATGTCCTGCACCTGGAGCGCCATCATGATGTTGTTCATGTGGTCGCGCACGGTGTTGAGGCCCTCCTGCTGGCGGGCAAAGTGGGCGTCCCACTGCCCGGCCACCTTTTCGCCTTCGGCCTGCCACAGGGCGAGGGCGTCGCGCACGGCGGGGGCGCCGGCGGCGTCGCCGAGGGCGGCCAGAAAGCGGGCGTCGCGGGCGGCCAGGGCCTGCCGGCAGGCGTCGGCGGCGCGCGTCTCCTCGCGCACGGTGATGACCTCGCCCAGCACCTCGTCCACCAGGTTGAGGATTTCGGTCGTCGCCAGCTCGGTCGCCTGCGTGACGCGCTCGAGCTGCGAGGCCGCCGTCGGCATTTTCGACGTGGTAAAGGAGAGCGAGTGGCCGATCTCGTCGAGCAGGGGCGAGATTTCGCGGACAAACTTGAGCAGGTCTTCGAGCAGGGGCAGCGACCGGGCGCCGATGAGGAACACGGCGCGCATCTCGTCGAGCTTGCCCAGCACGTCGGCAAAGTTGACGCGCGAAGAGGAGGACTGGGACATGGTCTTAAAAAGGGTTGGCAGCGGGCGGAAACGTCAGGCGGCCTGCAGGCGGCGCAGAATCGAGTCGATCTTTTCGCGCAGCACGTCGGGCGTGAAAGGCTTGACGACGTAGTTGTTGACGCGGGCCTGCATGGCGGCAATCACGTCCTCCTTCATGCCCCGCGTGGTAATCATGAGGATGGGCAGGTGGCCGTGGCGGGGGCTTTGCCGGATAAACTGCGTCAGCTCGAGCCCGTTGAGGTTGGGCATGTTCCAGTCGGTGATGACGAACTCGACGGGGTGGGCGTCGAGCTTGGCGATGGCGTCGGAGCCGTCTTCAGCTTCTACGACGTCGCTGTAGCCGATTTCGCGCAGCGCGTTGGAGACGATGCGGCGCATGGTGGGGGAGTCGTCCACTACGAGAAATCGCATGGCTCTTGTGGGGTTTTGCAAGGGTGGGTAGAACGTGGAGGTGGCCTGCGGATCGCGGAGGCGCGCGCCGGGGCGTCCTCTGCACTATCGGCGGCGGGGGGAGGGGGTTAAAGGCCGGCACGCAAAAAGGAGCGCGCGCCGGGGCACACGCTCCTTTCTCGTTGGCGGGTTGGCGGTTGGCGGTTGACGCGTGGCGCGTTGGCAGGGCGATGGCCCGCCCGGGTTTTGAGGGCGATTCGGGTAGGGGCGTGCCGCGGCACGCCCCTACGACCACCGGGTGCGGAGGCGCGAGGCTGAACGTGGCTCCGGGCGTGTCGTGGCGGGCGCCATGAATTGCGCCCCTACGTCCTCAACCTGCTTTGCGCCAACCTCAAATCTCCAACCTCCAACTGCCCGCCGCCACCCTCACCTTACCGCTTGAGCTGCACGACCTCCTGCAACAGCTCGTCACTCGTGGTGATGACGCGGGCCGAGGCCTGGTAGCCGCGCTGCGTCACGATCATGTCGGTGAATTCGTTGGCCAGGTCCACGTTGCTCATCTCGAGCGAGCCCGACACAATCGAGGCGTTGATTTCGCGGCCCGGGCGGCCCACCAGCAGGTCGCCGGCGGCAGCCGTGGTGCTGTAGAGGTTTTCGCCGCGCTGCTCCAGCCCGTTGGGGTTGGGCACGTCGCCCAGGGCAAGCTGGAAAAGCGGCTTCTGGACGCCGTTCGAGAAGCTCAGCAGCAAATCGCCCTGCGGCGAGAACGAGAAGCCTTCGAGCTTGCCCGGCGCCTGCCCGTCCTGCGCCGACGCGATGAGGGCCGACGAGCCGGCCAGCCCCGTCAGCCGCGACAGGTCGAGGGCGATGGCGATGTCGTCGCCATTGGTGCCCGGAAACGCCGCCGCCGACAGGTTGATGGCGCCGCCGCCGACGATTTTGCCGTCGTTGTCGAACTCGATGGTGTCGGTGTCGAGCGTCAGGTCGAGCGGCGGGTCGCCGTCAATCTGGGCTTTCGTCACCTGCCACGCATTCGTGTCCGTCTTGGTGGCTTCGAGGACGAGTTTGTGGGCGCGGCCCGTGCTGTCGTACACGACGGTCGAGAAGGGCACGCGGTCGCCCGTGGCGTTGTCGGCGGAAAGGTTGCCCTTCATGGTCATCTCGCTCGACTCGGTCGGGGCGCTCGTCATCTCGACGTCCAGCACCACGTCCTGGAGGGCGCCCGTCGTGAGCGTGCCGTCGTCGGCGTAGCTCCAGCCCTGCACCTTCATGCCCGTGGCCGTGACGAGTTCGCCGGCGGCGTTGAAGCCGAAGTCGCCGGCGCGCGTCAGGTGCTCCGTGTTGTTCGGGCCGCCTTTGACCACGAAAAAGCCGTCGCCGCTGACGGCCAGGTCGGTGGCCAGGTTGGTGTTCTCGAAGTTGCCCTGCGACCAGTTCTGGTCTATGGACGACACGCCCACGCCCATGCCGACGGTGGCGGGGTTGATGCCGTTGCCGCCGGCCATGCGGCCCACGCCCAGCATCTGCTGGCCGAGCAGCTCGCCAAAGGCGACGCGCGAGCGTTTAAAGGCCGTCGTGTTAACGTTGGCGATGTTGTTGCCGATAACGTCCATGCGGGCCTGGTGGGAGCGGAGGCCGGTGACACCGGTGCGGAGCGAGCGAATCATGGCAGTGTG
>CBDUCD010000426.1:0-2676 GCA_965365535.1 uncultured Rhodothermales bacterium
CCGCTCCACATGCGCTTCCTTTTTCCCCTGCTCGCGCTGGGCCTGACGGCGATGCTGGCCCCGGCCCTGCTGGCGCAGTCGCGCCCCGACGCCGACATTCCGCGCCCCACGCGCACCCTCGCCATCGAAAACGCCCGCATCGTCCAGGCGCCGGGCCGCGAAATCGCGCGCGGCACGGTCGTCATCCGCGACGGGCGCATCCTCGCCGTCGGGGCCGACGCCCGCGTGCCCGCCGATGCGCAGCGCATCGCCGGCGACTCGCTGGTCGTCTATGCCGGCTTCATTGACGCCCTCGGCTATGCCGGCATCCCGGCGCCCAAGCGCGAGGCGAACCTGCCGCGCGTCGAAAACCCCGACAACCCGCCCGCCGACCGCGCCGGACGGCAGCCCGAGCGGTCGGCCCTGTCGCTCGTCGCCCCCGACGACGCTTCCATTGACGCGCTGCGCAAGGCGGGCTTTACCCTCGCGCACACCGTGCCCCGCGACGGCTTCATGGCCGGGCAGGGCGCCCTTATCCTTCTCGCCGACCGCGACCGCGCCGCCGACCTGGTGCTGCGCAGCGACGCTTCGCTGTTTGCCACGTGGCAGACGGGGCGCGGCGTGTACCCCTCGACGCCCATGGGCATCATGGCCGCCTGGCGCAACGCGTACCGCGAATCCGAGCGGCGCGGCGCCCTCGAGGCGGCCCGCGAGCGCGGCCCCGCCGGGCGCGAGCGCGTGCCCTTCAGCGCCTCGAATGCCGTTTTCGCCGACGTGCGCGCGGGCACGCGGCCCGTCTTTTTCTACGGCGACGACGCCCTCGAAGCGCACCGCGCCCTGATGCTCCAAAAAGACCTGGGCTTCAACGTCGTGCTGGCCGGGCTGGCCGAGGGGGCCGTGATGACCGACGAACTCAAGGCAGCCCGCGTGCCGCTCGTGCTCACGCTCGCGCTGCCCGAGGCGCCGCGCGGCGCGGGCAAAACCGCCGCCGACTCCGCCGCCGCCCACCCCGACTCGGCGCACGCCATCACGCCCGACGTGTCGCAGTTCGTCTCCGACCGCCGCACGGTCAGCTACAAAGATGTCGAGGGCGAAAAGACGAACCTCGACGCCCGCAGCGCCGCCGTCCGCGAGCAGTTTTACCGCACCGCCGCCGACCTGCACGCCGCCGGCCTCGCCTTTTCCTTTGCCACGGCCGAGGCCAAGCCCGCCGACATCCACAAAAACCTGCGCAAGATGATCGAGAAAGGGCTGCCCGAAAGCGTCGCCCTGGCCGCCCTGACGACGCAGCCTGCCGAGCTGCTGGGCCTGGCGCGCGAGGTGGGGACGGTGGAAAAGGGCAAGATGGCCAACCTCGTCGTCACCAACCGCCCGTTTTTCGACGAAAAGGCGCAGGTGCGCATGGTGTTCATCGAGGGCGAGCCGTACACCTACGAGGCCCCGACGCCGCCCAAGCGCACCCCGTCTAACGGCGTGGCCGCCGCCGCCAGCGGCCCCGACCCCGTCGGCTCGTGGACGCTCGAAATTCCCTCGCCTGCCGGCGGCACGATGGGCGCGACGCTCGTGCTCACGGGCACCCCCGACGCCCTCGCGGGCACCCTCAACGTGGACGTGATGCCCGGCCCCGCCACGCTCGAAAACGTCGTGTTCGACGGTGGGCTGCTCACCTTTTCCTTCGACGGCGGCCAGTACGGGCGCATCTCCGTCACGGCCACGCTCGACGGCGACACGCTCGACGGCACGATGGACGTGCCCGGCGCCGGCGGCTTCCCCATCACCGGCACGCGCGTGCCCGAGTAGTTGGTTTGTTGGTTGATGGTTGGTTGGTGGATAGAAGATGCAACGGCACCGCCTTCTGTCATTGACTATTAGCAAATCAACCGTTCAACCCCTGTCGAATTAAAAACCCTTTTTTCGATATGCGATACATCCTGTTCGTGATGCTGTTTTGCGCGCCGCTTTTGCAGGCGCAGGAGACGGGCAGCGTCCTCATCCGCCACGCGACCGTGCTGACGGTTACGAAAGGCACGCTCGAAAACACCGACGTGCTGGTGCGCGACGGCAAAATCGCCGCCATCGGCGCCAACCTGAAGGCGCCCGGCGGCGTGGCAACCGTCGAGGCGGCGGGCCTTTTTCTGATGCCCGGCATCATAGACGCGCACTCCCACATCGCCACGTCGAGCGTGAACGAGGCCACGAGCCCCGTAACCGCCGAAGTCCGCATCGGCGACGTGCTCGACCCCTACGACCTGTCCATCTACCGCGCCCTTGCCGGCGGCGTGACGACCTCGCACATCCTGCACGGCTCGGCCAATGCCATCGGCGGCGAGAGCGAGACCATCAAGCACCGCTGGGGCACGCGCGACCCCGAGGCGCTCAAGTTCGAGGGCGCGCCGCGCACCATCAAGTTCGCGCTGGGCGAGAACCCGACGCGCGTGCACGGGCGCGGATACGGCGTGCAGCCCGCCACGCGCATGGGTGTCGAAGGGGTGATTCGCAATGCCTTTGCCGAGGCGCGCCTGTACGACGAGGCGAAAGCGCGCGCCCGCCGCGACCCGGACGTGGCGCCGCCGCCCTACAGCAACCGCATGGAAACCCTCGCCGACGTGCTGCGCGGCGACGTCATCATCCACTGCCACAGCTACCGCGCCGACGAAATCCTGATGCTGATGCGCGTGCTGCGCGATTTTGGCGTCC
>CBDUCD010000427.1:0-2654 GCA_965365535.1 uncultured Rhodothermales bacterium
AGCACCCTTTCCAAGCTGCTCTGCCGCTTTTACGACCCCGACGAGGGGCGCGTCACGTGGGATGGCACCGACCTGCGGCGCTTTGCCCAGGACGACCTGCGGCGCGCCATCTCGATCATGTTCCAGACGCCGTTCCAGTACCAGGCCACGGTGATGGAAAACGTCGCGATGGGGCAGGCCGACCCTGACCCCGAAAAGGTGAAACAGGCGGTGCGCGGCGCCGGCATCGAGGAGCGCGTCGAGCGGCTGCCCCTGGGGTACGACACGCTGCTGGGGCGGCTTTTTGCCGAGGGCACCGACCTGAGCGGCGGCGAGTGGCAGCGCATCGCCCTGGCGCGGGCGTTTTTGCAGCAGGCGCCCCTGCTCATCCTCGACGAGCCGACGAGTTTCATGGACTCGTGGGCCGAGCAGGCGTGGCTCGAACGCTTCCGCGTGCTCGTGAAGGGGCGCACCGCCATCGTCATCACGCACCGCTTTTCGGCGGCGATGAAGGCCGACCTCATCTTCGTCATGCGGCGCGGGCACGTCGTCGAGGCGGGCACGCACGAGGAGTTGCTGCGCCTGAGCGGTTTTTACGCCGCCTCGTGGGAAGCCCAGCACACCGACGAGTCGGACGCCCAGGTCGTAGATTCCTGAGCCGCGCCCGCGCCCTCTCCCCGATTCGACCTCCCGCTGCATGGAAACGTCTATTGCGATGCCGCCGCCGCTCGAACTGGTGGTGCAGACGGCCCGCGTAAAGCTGGCAGACGGCGGGGAAGAAAGGGTGCGCGCCCTGGCCCAGTTGCCCGGCCTCGCCTGGGACGACGTGGCGCGGCTGGCGCGCCACCACCAGACGCTCCAGCTGCTCCACCACCACCTGGCGGCGCTGGACATTGCGCCGCCCGAGCCGCACGCCACGGCGTTTCGCAGCTACAGCCGGTCGGTGTCGTTGCAGAACATGCTGCTCGTCGGCTACCTCAAGCAGGTTTCCGAGTGGTTTGCCGAGCACGGCCTCCGGACGATCTCGTTCAAAGGGCCGGTGCTGGCGCTCAAAGCGTACCGGAGCCTGGGGCTGCGCGTGTGCTCCGACCTCGACCTGCTCGTCCGCCCCGGCGACCTGCCGCGTGTGGGCGGCATCCTGACGGGGCACGGCTTCATGCCCGGCATCAAGCTGCAACACTTCTACGGATGGCGGCGGCGCCTGATGCTCTACCTGTCGCAGCAGGTCACGTTCGTCAACCGCGTCAACCTGACGCACCTGGACGTGCACGTCGGGCTGGCGCCGCCCCTCTACGCCTACCCCACCGATTTCGACGCGCTTTACGCGCGCGGCGACGACATGGCGCTGCCCGGCGCCACCGTCCGCACGTTTTCCGCCGAGGACACGCTCGTGCTCTTGTGCCTGCACGGCGAGAAAAATCGCTGGGAGTTCCTGAAATACGTCTGCGACATTGCCGCCCTCATCGCATCGTACCCCGAACTCGACTGGGCGCGCGTGGCCGAACTGTCGCGCCGGACGCACACGCGGCGCATCGTGCTGCTGGGGCTGGCGTTTGCGTCAGCGCTGCTGGACGCGCCCATCCCGGCGTCCATACAGCAGGAAATCCGCCGCGACACGGACGTGCTGAAGCTGCGCGACGAGCTGCTGGCGCGCCTCTCGACGATGAGCCTCGAGATCGCCGACTTCGAAAAGCGGTTCTGGCTGCACCTCCACACGCAGGACACCCTGCGCGACCGCGTGCGCTACCTGCGCGTGGCCGCCCTCCGCGCCGCGACGGAAAAGCTGGTCGCGTAGTCAGTACAGCCCCACGGCGTCCACGTCGATGGCGAGGCGGGTGCGGGGCGGGAGGGCGCCGAAAGCGGCCAGCGTCTGGCGCAGCACGGGCTGCACGGGCGGCGCGCCCGGCCCGATGCGGACGAACGTTTGCAGCCGGTACAGCCTTTTGAGGCGCGACACGAGCGCCGGCTGCGGGTCGTACACGTCAAAGGCGCCGGCGGCAAACTGGCGCAGCAGGGCCGTCCATTCGCGGGCAAGCGTCGTCGTGGCCGCCTCGGTCTGGCCGCGAAACTCGATGCCCACGATGCGCCCGAAAGGTGGGTAGCCCAGCTCCCGGCGCTCGGCGAGGGCGTGGGCGGCGTAGCCCTCGTAGTCGTGCAGGCGGGCAAAGCGGAGGGCGGCGTGCTCGGGGCTGCGCGTCTGCAAAATCACCTCGCCCACCAGGTCGGCGCGGCCCGCGCGGCCCGCCACCTGCGTCAGCAGCTGGAACGTGCGCTCCTCGGCGCGGAAGTCGGGCAGGCGCAGCCCGTTGTCGGCATTGACGACGCCGACGAGGGTGACGCGCGGGAAATCGAGCCCCTTCGCCACCATCTGCGTGCCCAGCAGGATGTCGGCCTCGCCGCGCCCGAAGCGGTCGAGGATGCGGTGGTGGGCGTTTTTGGTGCCCGTCGTGTCCAGGTCCATCCGCACCGTGCGCGCCGTGGGAAAGCGCTCGGCGAGTTCTTCCTCGACGCGCTGCGTGCCCGCGCCCAGGAGCGAAAAGTCGTGGCCGCCGCACTTGGGGCACTGCCGCGGGCGCCGCTGCGACAGCCCGCAGTAGTGGCAGCGCAGCCCGCCGCGCGTTTTGTGGAACGTGAGCGTGACGGCGCAGTCGCGGCAGAAGGGCGTCCACCCGCAC
>CBDUCD010000428.1:0-2654 GCA_965365535.1 uncultured Rhodothermales bacterium
CACCACCTCGCCCCCTGCATCCTCGCCCAAACTCACCGGGTGCAATTCCGTTGCCGCGTCCGTGGCGGGGAAAACCTCGCGCGCCTCGGCCACGAGGGCGTCGGGCGTGTCGAGGCGGGCGCTGAAATGCGTCAGGAGCAGGCGGTGGGCGCCGGCGTCGCGGGCAACCGTCGCGGCCTCGCGGGCGGTGCTGTGGCCCGTCTCGACGGCCCGCCGGGCGTGGTCGCGGGTAAAAGTGGCGTCGTGGACGACGAGCGTGGCGCCGCGCGCCAGCAGCCTTCCCCCCTCGCACGGGCGCGTGTCGGTGAGGTAGGCAAAGCTCCGCGCGGGCGGCGGCGGCACCAGCACGTCGGCGGGGCGGACGGTGCCCGTGGGCGTCACGACGCTTTCGCCTGCTTTCAGCCTTTTGAAGTCGGGCCAGTCCACGACGCCCCGCGCCCGCGCCTTTTCCACGTCGAGGTTGCCCGGCCCCGTTTTTTCCTGCCACCGGTAGCCCGCGCAGAACACGCGGTGGTCGAGCGGGCGGGCCTCGATGGTGTAGTGGGGCGTCTCGACGGCGAGGGCGTGCCCCAGCGTGTCCGGCAGGGCGACCTTTTCGAGGGGGAACGGCAGCCCTTCTACGCCCGGCAGCGCCAGCAGCGCGGGAAACAACGCTTCGGGGCCGACAAGCGTGAGCGCCTCGCGCCGCCCCTGCATGGCGAGGGAGGTGAGCAGGCCCGGCAGCCCGAAAAAGTGGTCGCCGTGGAGGTGCGTGATGCAGATGGTGGACAGCCGCGACGGGCGCAGCGCCGTCTGGGCGATCTGGTACTGGGCGCCCTCGCCGCAGTCGAACAAGATCCACGCGCCGCCCAGGTCGAGCGCCGTGGCCGACAGGTGCCGCCCGTGCGCCGGCACGGCCGCCGACACGCCCAGGGGCAGGACGCGGCAAATGCTGCTGGCAGCGCGCATGGGCAGAAGGGCGGGTTCAGGCAGGCCGGGGCGGGGCAGATACCGCACGCTGCGCGCCAGGTTCGGCCACCCCTCGCGCGGCGGAGGGGCGCGGCGTCAGCAGAACACGTCGGTGAAATAGACGCGCCCGTCGCCGGCGAGGGCGACGCCGACGGCGTGGCGCCGGTACTGCGGGTTCAGCAGGTTGCGGCGGTGCCCCGGACTCGCCAGCCACGCGTCGAGGGCCGTGGCGGCCAGGCGCTCGGGCGTGAGCCAGTCGTACCGCGTCGTCTCGGCGCCCGCGCGGCGCGTGGTGCGGTAGCCCGAAAAGCGGGCGCCAACGTACAGGTTCTCGCCGAAGCCGGTGTAAACGAGGTCGCCCTCGCGGTACGTGCACGCCAGCCCGAGGTGGGCGGCGCGGGCGTTCACGTCCTCGCCGTCGGGGTTGTGGTGGTCGAAAAAGCCGCGCCGCGCCATGTCGGCGCTGTGGCCGAGGGCGAGGGGCGCCAGCGAGTCGGCCCACGCGAGGGGCTGTTGCCCTTCGGCCTGCCGCGCCCCGTTGGCGGCGTCGTGGGCGAGCCGGGCAATGCGGGCGGCGTCGAAGGGCGGGGCGGCGTTGTCGTCGTCCGTCGGTGCGGGTGCGGCAGCGGGCGGCGCCGAAACGGGCGGCGGCACGCCGCACGCGGCCAGCGCTCCGAGCATCGCCACGAAAACAAAGAGACTACGCACGGGCGGGGACGAGCTGGCGGATGACGTCAACGGTCGAAATGCCGTCGGCGTCGGCGTTGAAGTTGGTCACGATGCGGTGCCGCAGCACGGGCACGGCCATCTGCCGCACGTCGCGCTCCTCGGGCGTCAGCCGTCCGTCGAGGGCGGCCAGGGCTTTGGCGCCCAGGATGAGGTACTGCGACGCGCGCGGGCCGGCGCCGTAGCTCAGGTACTGCCGCACCACGTCGGGCGCGCCCGGCCCGGGGCGTGTGCTCGCCACGAGCCGCACGGCGTACTCGACCACGTTGTCGGCCACGGGTAGCTGCCGCACGAACTGCTGGAACACGCGCAGCCGCTCGGCGGAAAGCACGGGCTGGATGCCTGCCGCCGGCATCCCCGTCGTGCCTTTCACGATGGCGACCTCCTGCTCGAACGACGGGTAGTCGAGCCACAGGTTGAGCATGAACCGGTCGAGCTGGGCTTCGGGCAGCGGGTACGTGCCTTCCTGCTCGATGGGGTTCTGCGTGGCAAGGACGAAAAAGGGCGGCGGCAGCTCGAACGTGTGGCCCGCCGCCGTCACGCGGTGCTCCTGCATCGCTTCGAGCAGGGCCGCCTGCGTCTTGGGTGGCGTCCGGTTGATCTCGTCGGCCAGGACGACGTTAGCGAAAACCGGCCCCTGCACAAAGCGGAAAGCGCGGTGCCCCGTCGCCACGTCTTCCTCCAGAATCTCCGTGCCCGTGATGTCGGACGGCATCAGGTCGGGGGTGAACTGGATGCGGCTGAAGCTCAGGTCGAGGGCGCCCGCGACGGTTTTGATGAGCAGCGTCTTGGCCAGCCCGGGCACGCCCACGAGCAGCACGTGCCCCTGCGCCAGCAGGCCCACCACGACAAGCGTCACGGCTTCGTCCTGCCCCACAATGGCGCGCCCCACCTCGGCGCGCAGGCGGCGGTAGTCGTCGAGCAGGGCGTCGAGGGTGGCGGGGCTGTCGGGGCTGAGGGTCACGGGCAGAGGGGGAGGG
>CBDUCD010000429.1:0-2653 GCA_965365535.1 uncultured Rhodothermales bacterium
CCCTCTGGATGCCCGGCCTCGACCACGCCGGCATCGCCACGCAGAACGTCGTCGAGAAAACGCTGAAAGAGGCGACGGGCAGGGATCGCCACGCCCTCGGGCGCGACGCCTTTGTCGAAAAAGTGTGGGACTGGAAGGCCGAGTACGGCGACATCATCCTCCAGCAAAAGCGCCGCATGGGCGTCTCGGCGGACTGGGCGCGCAGCCGCTTCACGATGGACGAGGGCTTCACGCGCGCCGTGCAGGAAGTTTTCGTGCGCCTCTACGACGAGGGCCTCATCTACCGCGGCCACTACCTCGTCAACTGGTGCCCCGTTGATGGCACGGCCCTGTCGGACGAGGAGGTGGACAACGTCGAGCGCGAGGGCCACCTGTGGTACGTCCGCTACCCCCTCGCCCAACCGGTCGAACAGGCCGATGCCGTAGGGGCGCAGTTAATCTCGCCTCTACCGGGCGCACCCCACGGCTACATCACCGTCGCCACGACGCGCCCCGAAACCATCCTGGGCGACACGGCCATCGCCGTCCACCCCGACGACGAGCGCTACGCCCCGCTCGTGGGCCGGCGGGTGCGCGTGCCCTTCGTGGACCGCGAAATCCCCATCATCGCCGACGCGTACGTGCAGCGCGACTTTGGCGCGGGCGCCCTCAAAGTGACGCCCGGCCACGACAAAAACGACTTCGAGATCGGAGGGCGCCACGGGCTGGAAACGGTCGGCGTCATCGGCCTCGACGGTGCCCTCAACGAACACGCCGGGCCGTACGCCGGGCTCGACCGCTTCGCGGCGCGCAAGCGCATCGTGGACGACCTGGAGGCGCTGGGGCTGCTCGAAAAAGTCGAGTCCTACCGCGCAACGGTCCCCATCTCGAGCCGCTCGAAAGCCGTCATCGAACCCCTGCTTTCGACGCAGTGGTTCGTGAAGATGAAGCCCCTGGCCGCCCCCGCCCTCGACGCCGTGCGCGACGGGCGCATCGCGTTTTTCCCCGCCCGCTGGGAAAACGAGTACTACCGCTGGATGGAAAACATCCGCGACTGGACGATTTCGCGGCAGCTCTGGTGGGGCCACCGCATCCCCGTCTGGTACCACACGAACGCCGACGGCGAGCGCGACGAGGCGCGCCCCTACGTGGTAAGCGTCGAGCAGCCCGAGCCGGGCATGGTGCAGGACGAGGACGTGCTCGACACCTGGTTTTCTTCGTGGCTGTGGCCTTTTGCCACGCTGGGCTGGCCCGAAAAGACGCGCGAGCTGGCGTATTTCTACCCCACGACCGTCCTCGTCTCGGGCTACGACATCCTCTTTTTCTGGATCGCCCGCATGATCATGGCCGGCCTCCACTTTACCGGCGAGATTCCTTTCAAGGACATCTTCATCACCGGCATGGTGAAGGACAAGCAGGGCCGGTGGATGTCGAAAAGCCTGGGCAACGGCATAGACCCGCTCGAGATGATCGAGCAGTACGGCGCCGACGCCGTGCGCTACTCGCTGACCGTCTTGTGCACGCCCGGGCAGGACATCAAGCTCGACCCGTCGCGCTTCGAGATGGGGCGCAACTTCGCCAACAAAATCTGGAATTCCTTCAACGTCTTCGCGCAGTTCGCCGAGCGCGACGACAGCGGACGCATCACCAGGTCCTACCGCCGCACGCGGACGTTCGAGGCGTTGGGACTCGTGGAACAGTGGATCGTCACGCGCCTCAACGACACCATCAGGGCCGTGGACGAGGCCGTGGGCCGCTACCGGCTGAATGAGGCCCTCGCGCACGTGTACGACTTTTTCTGGCGCGACTACTGCGACTGGTTTCTCGAACTCATCAAGCCCGAGCGCGGCGAGGCGATGGACGACGAAACAATCGCCCTCGCCGTCGAGCTCTACGAAAAGGCGATGCAACTCCTGCACCCCTTTATGCCGTTTATCACCGAGGAACTCTGGCACCGGCTGCGCCCGCGCGCCGACGGTGAGGCGTGCATCGTATCCGGCTGGCCCGTGGCCGACGCGGCTGAGACGAGTGCCGACGCCGCGCGCCTGTTTGCCCTCGTGCAGGACTTCATCGGCGGCATCCGGTCGGTCAAAAACGACTACAACGTGCCGCCGGGCCGCGAGGTGGCGGCCGTCCTCAACGTGCCCGCCGGCGCCGAAAACCTCGCCGAAGCATTGCGGGCGCACGCCTCGTACTTCGACAAGCTGGCCCGCGCCCGCGACGTGCAGATTGGCGTGGGGCAGCCCAAACCCCGCGCCAGCGCCGCCGTCGTCGTAGGCGCCAGCGAGGTGTTCGTCCCGCTCGCGGGCATGATTGACCTGGGGCAGGAGCGCGAGCGGCTGGGCCGCGAAATCGCCCAGAAAACGGGGTTTTTGAAAAGTGTCGAGGGCAAGCTGGGCAACGAAAGCTTTACCGCCCGCGCCCCTGCCGAGGTCGTCGAAAAGGAGCGCCAGAAAGCCGCCGACGCCCGCGCCGAGATCGAACGCTTGCAGGCCAACCTCGCCGACCTCGACGGGTGACGGAAGGTGAAATCAGCAGGGGCGCAATCCATTGCGCCCCTACGCCTCTGCTCGTGAACGCTGCCCCGCCCCTCCGCATCGCTACCTGCAACCTGCAAACCGGCATCGGCACGACGCGGGGCTACTGGCAGTACCTCACGACGGGCTGGAAGTAC
>CBDUCD010000430.1:0-2650 GCA_965365535.1 uncultured Rhodothermales bacterium
CACGCCCAGCACGACGCCCGGCGCGGGGCTGGCGAGGGCGTGCAGCACGAGGGGCTGCGCGGGCAGCGGCACGGACTCCAGCCTGCCCTGCGCCGATCCCGAACGGACGGCGCCGAGGCTGAAGAGGACGAGGCCGGACGTGGCGAGCAGCAGGCGGTACACGGGGCGCGCGGGGTGAATACGCGGCCAGACTACGCCGCGCCGCCCCGCCCCGCGTGCCTCCGGGGACGAAGGCGGACGGGCGCGCCACCACCCGGCTCCGGGCGCGACGAGCCGGCGCCTGCCGCCTTAGAGCCCCTGCCCGAGCCGCGCCTCCACGCCGGCGCGGAAGGTGCGGCTCAGCTTTACCGCCGTGCCGTCGCGCAGCACGACGGTGAACTCGCCGTGCGAGTCCGGCAGCAGCTCGCGCACAAAGTCGAGGTTGACGATGGCCGACTTGTGCACGCGCACGAACCGCGCCGGGTCGAGTTTTTCGGCCAGCCGCCCCAGCAGGGCGCGGTAAAGGTGGCGCTGCCCGTCGGCGTGGAGCACGACGTAGTTGCCCGCCCCTTCGATCCACGCCACGCGCCGGTCTTCGACGAGAAAGGTGCGCGCGGCGCCTTTCACCACGAAGCGCTGCACGACGGGCGCGGCGGGGGACGCGGAGGGGCGCGGCGCGTCCAGCAGGGCACTTAGCCGCTGCGCGAGCACCTGGCTGCCGCCGCCATGCACAAACCGGATGGCGCGGTCGAGGGCCGCCGCAAAGCGCTCGTCGGAGTACGGCTTGAGCAGGTAATCCACGGCGCGGGCGTCGAAGGCGTCGAGGGCGTACTGGTCGTAGGCCGTCACGAAAACCGTCACGGGCATGGCCACGCCCACGCGCCGCACGACCTCCAGGCCGTCCACCTCGGGCATCTGCACGTCGAGAAAGGCGAGGTCGGGGCGGAGCCGGGCGATGGCGGCCACGGCGTCGGCGCCGCCCGTGCAGCTTGCCGCCAGCGCCACGTCGGGCCGGGCGGCGATGAGGTCTTCGAGGCGCGTGCGCGCCGGGCGCTCGTCGTCGGCGATGAGGATGCGCAGCGGGCTCACGGCGCCACCTCGTGGGAGTTTGGCGCCCGCCGTCCCGCCCGGTGAGCCGGCGCGCCGGGCAGCTCGATTTCGACGCGCGTGCCGCCGCCCTCGGCGTTTTCGATGCGGAAGGCGTGGGCGTCGCCGTAGAGCAGGCGCAGGCGCTCGCGCGTGTTGCGCAGCCCCACGCCCGGCAGCCCCTCGGGCGTCCATCCGTCGGGCAGGCCCACGCCGTCGTCCTGCACGCAGATGTGCACGCGCGCGCCCTGCCGCCGCACCAGCACGCGCAGGCGCCCCGGCCCCACGCGGGTGCGCAGGCCGTGGCGGATGGCGTTCTCGACAAGCGGCTGGAGCAGCAGCGCGGGCACGCGCACGTCGTCGAGGGCCGCGTCCACGCGTATCTCGACGGCCACCTGGTCGTCGTAGCGGGCGTGTTCGAGGGCGAGGTAGCGTTCCAGCACGGCAATCTCGTCGGCCAGGCGCACCTGCTGATCCTGGGTGTGGTGGAGCGTAAAGCGCAGCACCTCGGCCAGGTCGGCCATGAGGCGGCGGGCGCCGCGCGCGTCGCGCTCGACAAAGGCCGAGATGGCGTTGAGGGCGTTAAAGAGAAAGTGGGGGTTGAGCTGCCCTTCGAGGGCGTGCAGGCGCGCCTCGACGGCCGCGCGCCGGGCGCGGACGAGGGCCTCGCGGGCTGCCGCCTGCCGCCGGTACACGTCGAGCGCCGTGAGGGCCGCCACGATCATGCAGTAGAGCGTGAGGTCGGAGTACCCCTCGCCCACGATCATGTCCATCATGTGGCGCCCGAAGCTCTGGTCGTCGAGGATGTTGTGCCCGGCCAGCAGCAGCCACGGGCCTTCGAGGGCCATGCGCAGCAGCCCCCTCAGGGGCGTCACGATAGCGAAAAGGGCGGCGTGGGCCAGGATGTGGCGCCCCACCGGCGCCTCGGTAAGGGGAAAGCGGCGCACGCCGGCGGCCACGAGCGGCACGAACGGCGCCCACGAAAGCCACAGCAGAAAGCACAGCCCCACGATGGCCCACACGGGCAGAGATTCGTCCGGCAGGCCGCGCCACGCCGACTCGGCGAAAAAGGAAAGCGTGCGCAGCAGCCCGAAAAACAGGCACCCCGCCACGACGTGCAGGGCGGAAAGCCGGAAAGAGGCGGAATCCTCGGGCGTCGGGGTGGGCATGAGGCAGCGCGGCAGTTGCGGGAAAGCTACGCACGGCGCGGCGCCCCCGAGCCGGGCAACCACCACCGCCGTCCCCCCGCCACGAGGCGGCACGGGCCAGGACAAAGCGGCGCCCTGCCTGCCGACTCGTCGCCCCGTGCTCCGCGTGGTCGCTGGCGCACGCGCTTCGTGGATGGCCCAGGGCCGTGGCGCGGGCGGCGCCGTAGCGTGGGGCATCCAACCCTCGTTTTCCATGCGTTTGCTTTTTGCCTGCTGCCTGCTGGCCTTTGCCCCCGCCCTGCGGGCCCAGACCACGCTGCCCGCCGCCGTCCAGGGCGTCTGGCAGGCCGGGGGCCGCGACGCCGTCCACATAGCCTTTTCGGCTCAGTCGGCTACCGTGTACGACTGGATGGGCGATACGGTAAACCTGCTGGGCG
>CBDUCD010000431.1:0-2635 GCA_965365535.1 uncultured Rhodothermales bacterium
GGCAGGCACGGCGCCCAGAAGCGCCAGAAAGAGAAGCAGGATCGTTTGTCGCATGGTCTGGATGGGTGATATGGACGGGAGGGTGCGCCGGCAGAGCTGGATTTTTTCTCCGCAGCGGCAGCAGTGGGTCGGGCGTCGGGGCGGGTGCGCAAGCACGGCGCCCGGCTACGGCGGCGCGCGCCCGCAGCGCGATCCGGCGGAAGGGTGGGTACACAGATACATAGCGTCGCCGGGAGGCGCGCCGCCGGGGCGTCCAGGTCAGAAACAGCGGGGAGGGCAGCCACCTCGGAAAAAATGAACTTCGTGGCTGAAGGCGAGGCTGTGGGCACGCCGGAGGCAGCGCGAGAGAGTAAACAGAAACCTATCGCTGCACCCCGGCAAGGTATTCAGCCGGGCGGCGCATGGGCTGCGCTTTTGGCGCATTAGTGCTGCGCTTCCAATGGTCAGACCAGCCCGCGCTGCCGCTCCGCGTTTAAAACCTGGCGGCCCGCGCGGGCGTACCGGCTGCTTCTCGCCCCACGCCCATGCCCGTTCTCGCCGCCGCCGCCCCCGCGTTTCTCGCCGAGATGGTGGCCCTGCTGGGCGTGAGCGTCGTCATCGCGTACGCGTGCTACCGGCTGCGCCTGGTGCCCATCGTGGGGTTCGTGGTGGCAGGCGTCCTGATCGGCCCGAACGCTTTCGGGCTCGTGCGCGACCCCGCCCTCGTGGACAGCCTGGCCGAGGTGGGCGTCATTCTGCTGCTGTTTTCCATTGGCGTCGAGTTTTCGCTCGAAAAGCTGGCGCGGCTGGCGCGGGCCATTTTCGTGGGCGGCGGCACGCAGGTGGTGCTGGCCGTGGGCGCCACGATGCTGCTACTCATGCCTTTTGGCGTGGCGTGGAATGCGGCCCTCTACACGGGCTTTCTCGTGGCGCTTTCCTCGACGGCCATCGTGCTGTCCCTGCTGGCCGAGCGCAACGAGACGGCCACGCCCGTGGGCGGCGTCACGCTGGCCATTCTGGTGTTTCAGGACCTGGCCATTATCGTGATGGTGATGCTGGTGCCTCTGCTGGGCGGCGGGGCCGGCTCGACGCTCGACACGCTCTGGGTGCTGGGCCGCGCCATCCTCGTCATCGGGCTGACGGTGGTGATGGCGCGGCGCGTGGTGCCGTTTCTGCTCGAACGCATCGCGCAGACGCGGCGCGCCGAGCTGTTCCTGCTGACGGTCGTGGCCATCTGCTTCGGCACGGCGTTTCTCGTGTCCCTGGCCGACATCAGCGTGGCGCTGGGGGCGTTTCTGGGCGGCCTCGTGGTAAGCGAGAGCCGCTACAGCGAGCAGGCGTTAAGTGACATCATACCGCTGCGTACGGTTTTTAACGCCGTCTTTTTCGTGTCCGTCGGGATGCTGCTCGACGTGTGGTTCGTCGTCGAGCACGCGGGCCTGGTGGTGCTGGCGACGCTGGGGGTGCTGGCGCTCAAAGCCGTCACGACGGGCGTGGCCGTAGCCGTGCTGGGCTACCCGGCGCGGCTGGCGGCGGTAATCGGGCTGGGGCTGGCGCAGATCGGCGAGTTCTCGTTCGTGCTCGAACGCGCGGGGCAGGCGGCGGGGCTGCGGCCCGGCGGCGTCGAGATGGGCAGCCAGGCGTTTCTGGCCGTGACCGTCGTGCTGATGATCGTGACGCCTTTTCTGATGCGGATGGGGCCGGCGGCGGGGGCGTGGGTGGCGCGGACGCCCCTGGGCCGGTGGGGGCGCGAGCCGCTGCCGGAGGCGTCGGGGCACGCCCTCGAAGACCACGTCGTCATCGTCGGCTACGGGCCGGCGGGGCTGCGGCTGGCCCAGGTGCTGGGGCGCACGGGCATCCCGTACTGCGTGGTCGAGTTCAACCCGGCGCTGCGGCACACCACGCCCCACGAGGCGCACGTCGTCTATGGCGACGCCACGCGGGCGCACGTGCTGGAGGCCGCCGGCATCCACACGGCCAAGCTGTGCTGCGTCGTCATCAACGACGCGTCGGCGGCGTTCCGGACGGTCGAGCTGGCCAAAAGGCTCAACCCGACCATCGAGGCCGTCGTGCGCACGCGCTTTCTCGACGACGTGGAACGCCTGCACCGCGCCGGCGCCGACATCGTGGTGCCCGAAGAACTCGAAACGACGGTCCGCATCTTTTCGCACGTGCTCGGCGCCTATCTCATCGCCCCCGACATTATCGAAGACCAGGCCCGCCTGCTGCGCTCGGGCGACTACCACGTGCTGCGCGGCTCCATCCAGGAAGCCCACCTGATGGTGCTGCAAGGGCTCGACGAGGACGGCCTGCACACGCGCGCCGTGATGGTGCGCCCGGGGGCGCCCGTGGCGGGCAAGACCCTCGCCGACCTCCAGCTCCGGCAGCGCCACAAGCTGACGGTGCTGGCCGTGCGGCGCGACGGGCGCACGCACGGCAGCCCGGCGGGGAGTTTTCAACTCGAAGCCGGCGACCGCCTCGTCCTTATCGGCAACGCCCGCGACTTTTCCGACAGCGCCGGCCTGTTCCGGGCGCCCCCCGTTTAGCGCGCCTGTCAAAATCCGAAGTTCGTCATCTCCGCCCCTCACGCGAGGACGACGGATAAAGAGAAATCATACCCGTTCTGAAAGATTGTAACGCATTCTATTTCAGTCAT
>CBDUCD010000432.1:0-2628 GCA_965365535.1 uncultured Rhodothermales bacterium
TCCAGACGAAAAAAGCCCCGGCACAGGCGTGCGGGGGCTTTTCAGAGAGCCGAGTGGCAGGCACGTCTAGGTGCCGATGGCGGCGCGGCGCTTGTAGCGCATCCGGCGCAGCGTCGCGGCATCGTCGGGCGCGTCGGCGGCGTCGTCGGGTTCGAGAGGCGGCGGCAGCGCGAGCACGGGCTTTTCGATGTCGCCGGCAGACACCAGCAGGTCGAACGGGATGACCTGGGGCTGCGGCACGAACGCCATCGCGTCCGGGTGGGCAAAGGCTTCCACGCGGCGCTGCGCTTCGAGGGCGTCGAGGCGCTTGACCTGCCGGTCCAGCTTTTTGCGGATCACCTCGTTGTCGAAGGGCAGCACGATGAAATCGTCAATGCCGCCCTCGACGGCCGTCAGCACCTCGTCGAGCGTGGCGTGGGCCGAGAAGTAGAGCAGGGGGCAGCGCTTGTCCTCCTCGACGAGCAGGTTGAACTGCTCCAGAAACTCCAGCCCCGTCATCTCGCGCAGCCCGGCGTCGAGCAGCAGCATCTCGAAAGACTCGTTGCGCAGCTTTTTGAGGCCCGCCACGCCCGACTCGCACTCGACAATCGTGTGCTTGAGGCCGCGCAGCGCGTTGTGCACGCCGCGCCAGAAAACTTTCGAGGGACTGACGACGAGGAGTCGCATGGCGGACTTTCAGGCGAGCGACTCGGACAGCGAGGCGGTGAGGGGGCCGACGTAGGCGTCGATGTGGTGGCGTTGCAGGTAGATGTCGTTGAGCAGGTCCTGCGGGTCTTCGAACGGCACGCGCTTGCGCTCGCACAGCGCCGCCCACACGGGCGCCTCCATGCACGCCACCCAGCGCAGCGGGATGCTGAAGCCGTAGCCCAGCGCCCGCGCGGCCAGGTTGGACGCCTGCACGATTTCGAGGATGTCGTGCACGTTGTAGATGGGGTCGTCGGGCGCGTCTTCTACCCGCCCGTGGTGAAAGCGCATGGCCGACACGAGCAGCTCGGGGAAGTTGAGCTTGCGGGCGGCGTACTCGCCGGCCTCGGTATGGTCGCAGCCGAAAAGCAGGGCTTCCAGGCGCGTCAGGTCGGGCTCGCCGCCGCGCTGCCGCAGGGCGTCGTCGTTGTAGAGCGACACGGCCTGGTCGGGGTGGTTATAGACGAGGATGATCTTGCCGAAGTCGTGCAGCAGCCCGGCGGTAAAGGCGATGCCGAACTGCTGGTCGTCGCCCTGGCGGACGCGCTGGCCGGGCACGCCCTCGTCCAGGTGGCGGGCGATAAAGGCCGTCGCGAGCGAGTGGCGCATCAGGCGGGCGTACGTCTCGGCAGCGCTGGGCCGCACGACGGTTTTGAGGCGCAGCATGTTCATCCCGATCACGATGCCCGTCACGGCGACCGGCCCGATCAGCACGACGGCGCGCTCGACGGACGTGATGGTGCGCTTGAGGCCGTAGTACGCCGAGTTGACGTTTTGCAGCAGCCGCGCCGCCACGGACGGGTCGCGCTCGACAAGTCGCGTCACGGTCGCCACGTCCATCTTTTCGGGATGGTCAATAAGGTCGAACGCCTCGACGATGGTGTGCGGCAGCGGCGGGCAGCGCAGCTCGAGGCTGCCCAGCGGCGACCTCTTGGGCTGGAGGAAACTGTCGGTCTGAAGCTGGGGCATGGCTTAGCGGAGGTAGTCCAGCAGCGAGCTTTGTTTGATGGACGCGGTAACTTTGAGGGCGGCCTGCAAGCGCGTCTGGGCGTCCTGCATCCGGGTGGCGGCGTCGAGGTAGTCGGTATCCTGGGCGCGCGAGCGCTCGGCTTCGAGGGGTTCGCGCATGTCGCGGAGCTGGTCAATGGCCAGTTGCAGCCGGTTGGAGCGCTCGCCGGCCTCGCTGCCCATGTTCACGAGGTGGGCGTGGGCCTCCTCCACCCGCGCGAGGGCGTCGGAGGGGGCGAGGGCGCCGGGCACGCCGCGCAGCGCGTCGGCCAGCCCCTTGAGGGCGTCGAGCACGTTGACGCCGCCGGGCGTCGTGGCCACGCTGCTGCCCGCGAGGTTGACGGCCACCTGCGTTTCCGGGCCGACCTGCCGCACGCGGTCGCCGTCGTTGCCGTTGTACGCGGCGCCGCCGGGCGTCATCTCGAAAGGCTGGAGGCCGGGCGCCAGCGTCGTGGCCGTGCCCGCAAACAGGTACTCGTCGCCCGACTTGCGGTTGAGCTGGTCGAGCGACGCCTCGACGAGGGAGTCGAGGTGGCGGGCCAGCACCAGCCGGTCGTCGGCACCTGTCGTGTCGTTGATGGCCTGGAGGCCCGTTTCGCGCGCCGAGGCAAACACGTCGGCGAGGGCGTCGAGGGCGCCCTGCGTGTGGTCGAGCCAGTCGCGCCCGCCCTGGGCGCTGCGCGCGTACGCGTCGTGGCGCGCCGTGATGGCGTCAATGGTGCGGGCGCGGCTGTAGGCCGCCGCGTCGTCGGAGGCGCGGTTGACGCGCTTGCCCGTCGTGAGCCACTCGCCCACGCGGGCCACGTCGCGCTGGGCGGCGGGCAACGCGCCTTCGGCGCCGCTGCGGTACAGGTTGAGGGTGCGGGGGTGAATCATGGCGGAAGGGTCTGCCTGCTCTTTTCGGCCAGAAAGGGGCATGGCTTAAGAGCGGTTGGA
>CBDUCD010000433.1:0-2620 GCA_965365535.1 uncultured Rhodothermales bacterium
CGGATGTACTGGTTGATCAGGTTCTCGTACAGCTCCTGGCGCCCGCTGGTCTGGGCGGGTTCGCCAACGCCGTCCCCGATGGCCGCGAGGCTTTCGAGCGTGAGCTCGCCGTTCTCGAACCGGGCCCCGTCGGCGCGGTCGAAGCTGGCGTAGCGCGCGGCGCGCATGGCCTCCAGATTCGAGTGCTGGAGCAGACGGTCCGCGATGACGAGCGCCCGCGCAAACGTGTCCATCCCGCCGATGTGGGCGTAGAAGCGGTCCGCGAGGTCGGTCGAGTTGCGGCGCACCTTCGCGTCGAAGTTGATGCCGCCGCCCTGGAGGCCCCCCGACCGCAAAAGCACCAGCATCATCTCGACGGTCTCGTTGAGGTTCATGGGAAACTGGTCGGTGTCCCACTGATTCTGGTAGTCGCCGCGGTTGGCGTCCAGGCTGCCGAGCATCCCCGCAGAGGCGGCGACCTGCATTTCGTGCTCCATGGTGTGACCCGCGAGCGTGGCGTGGTTCGTCTCCAGGTTGAGCTTGAAGTCGCCTGCCAGCCCGTGGCGTTCGAGAAAGCCGATCACCGTCGCCGCGTCGTAGTCGTACTGGTGCTTCGACGGCTCCATCGGCTTGGGTTCGATAAAGAACGTGCCCTTGAAGCCCTGCGCGCGGGCGTAGTCGCGGGCCATCTGGAGAAAGCGGGCGAGGTGCTCGGTCTCGCGCTTCATGTCGGTGTTGAGCAGGCTCATGTAGCCCTCGCGGCCGCCCCAGAATACGTAGCCCCGCCCCCCCAGCGCGATCGTCGCGTCGAGGGCGTCTTTGAGCTGCGACGCCGCAAAGGCGACCACGCTGAAGTCGGGGTTCGTGGAGGCGCCGTTCATGTAGCGCGGGTGCGAGAACAGGTTGGCCGTGCCCCAGAGCAGCTTTACCCCGGACGCCTGCTGCTTTTCCTTTGCGTACGCGACGATGCCTTCGAGGCGGGCGCGCGTCTCGGCGCGGCTGCCGCCCTCGTCCACCAGGTCTATGTCGTGGAAGCAGTAGTACGGCACGCCCAGCTTGGTGATGAACTCGAAGGCCGCGTCCATCTTGTCGCGCGCCCGCTGCTCCGCCGCGCGGGCCTTTTCCCACGGAAAGGCGATGGTGCCCGGCCCGAAGGGGTCGGCGCCGGTCTGGTTGAAAGCGTGCCAGTAGGCGACGGCGAAATTCAAGTGGTCGCGCATGGGCTTGCCTGCCACCACGCGGTCCGCGTCGTAGTACCTGAACGCGAGCGGGTTGTCGGAATCCGGACCTTCGTATGCGATCTGGCGGATGCCGGGGAAGTACTCGGTGTCGCCGATGAGGACGCTCATGTGTTTGGCCTTTTAGCGTGAGTAATTCAGCGACCTGGTATGACGCCGCCCCGTGCCCCGCTGGCCGCGCCTGGAGGCTTGCGGGGATGGTGGGTCTCGCCGAAAAGGATTCCCCTACTGGCCTCCGCCCCGCGCCGCGCGGGCGGGCAGTGGGGGCGGCGGGGCGGGACGGCGGTAAAACGTCGCCGCCAGCGTGTCTGCCACGTGACCGTTGCGCGCGCCCAGCCCTTCGAAAAAGAAGAACGACTCGCCATCGAGCCCGCGCGCGCGGTTGTGGACGAGGGCCTCGCGCACGTAGGCCGGGCCGTTGTAGCGACCTCCCGCTTTGATGAGAATGCCGGGCGCCAGCCGCACCTTTTCGTGGCCGGGGGCGGCGCGGAAGGCAGCCACCACCTCGTCGAGCGTGGCGCGGTAGCGTTCGATTTCGTAGCGGTACACCTGCGGGTGCAGCCAGTCCACCTGCCCGCGCCGGATCCACTCGGGCCAGTCTTGGAGGTATTCTTCTTTCGACCAGGGATAGACGCTGGGCGAGAGCGACACGATGAGCGCGGGGTCGTGCGCTTTCACCAGCTGGTAGAGGCGCCCGCCGAAGTCCGAGAGCTTGTCGGCTTTCCACTGGAGAAAGGCCGGCTCGCGCGCGCTGTCGGGGGGCGCGGCGCCGCCGTGCTCGGCGGCGTAAAGGGCGCGGTCGTAGTCGGAATAACCGCCCTCGGACGGCATCGCTGGCAGGCGGTCGTCGCCCTGGATGCCGTCCACGTCGTAGCCCTCAATCACTTCTTCGACGAGGGCCAGCATGAAACGCTGCACGTCGGGGTTGAGGGCGTCCATCCACTCGAAGCCGTTTTTGGTGAGCAGCCGCCCCTCGCGGTCGCGCGCCGCCCACTGCGGGTAGCGCGCCAGCAGGTGACCGCCGCCGGCGTTGAAGGACGACGCGAAGCCGAACTCGAACCAGGGAATCACTTTCATGCCGCGCCGGTGCCCTTCCTCGACGACGACGGCGAGCGGGTCGAAGCCGGCGCGCGCGAACAGGCTGTCCTGCCGGTACGCGGGGCCGAAGTGCTCTGTCATCACCTCGGACGGATAGAGCGTGTAGCCCTTGTTCCAGACGACGGGAAACACCACGTTGAAGCCGCGCGCGGCCAGAAAGTCGAGCCCGTCGCGGATGTTGTCGGGCGTGTAGAGCACCTCGCTATCTACGTTCGTCAGCCACACGGCGCGTATTTCAGGGGCGGCCCGGGGCGCCGCGGGCGGTGCTGCCGTCGTGCAGGCGGCGAGCAACAGCAGCGGGAGGA
>CBDUCD010000434.1:0-2602 GCA_965365535.1 uncultured Rhodothermales bacterium
GCCGCCGCCTTTCTGCTTGCTGCCGTGCCTGCCCGGGCGCAGCCCACAAACGCAGACGTGGTGGCGCAGCTTGCCGCCGACTGCCTGGCCGACGTGCCGCCGGCGCGCTTCACGCTCGACGGCGAGGGCCTGCCGGTGTATCTCCGGCAGGCCCTCGTCAGGCGCTGGCAGCAGGCGGGGCGCCGCGTGTTCGTGGCGGGCGGCGCCGACGCGCTTGCCGACGCCACCGGCCTGCCCCGCCTCACGTTCGAGGCGCCCGCCGCGCGCGTCGTGTACGGGCGCAAGGGGCGCCGCCGACTGACGCGGCAGGTGGCGCTGCGGCTGCCCTACACCCTCGTCGGCGCCAGCGGTGAAATCCTCAGCAGCGGCACCTGCGACACGCGGGCCGACGATGCCGTTGCCCGCGCCGCCCTGCCCGGCCTCGAAAACGCCGACTTCCCCGAGACCGTCGGCAGGCGGCCCGCGCCGGGCTGGGTGGCGCGCTACGCCGAACCCGCCCTGCTGGGCGGCGCCGTCGCCGTCAGCACCCTCCTCTTTTTCAGCCTCCGCAGCCGATGAAGGGCGCCCTGCTGGCCCTGCTGCTGGGCCTCGCCGCGTGCGCCAACCCCGTCCCGCCCACGGGCGGGCCGCCCGACCGCGAGCCGCCGCGCCTCGTCTCGACCGTGCCCGACACGGGCGCCGTGGAGGTGCGGAGCGGCGTGGTGCGCCTCACGTTTTCGGAACCCATCGACCTGAAGTCGCTCAAGACGGCGCTGAGCGTCGTCCCCGAGCCCGACACGCCGCCCACCCTCACGGGGCGCGGGCGCGTGGCCGAGATCCACCTGGGAGTGCTGCGCGACAGCACCACGTACGTCGTCACGATTGACAACGCGCTGCGCGACGCGCACAGCGTGGCGCTGACGGCGCCCCTCACGTTTGCCTTTTCGACGGGCAGCACCCTCAGCCGGGGGCGCCTCGAAGGCGCCGTGCGCGAGCCCGTCGCGGGCGCGGGCGTGGCGGGCGTGGACGTGTACGCGTATGCCGCCGCCGACACGGTGGACGGGCTGCCGGCGCGGCCCCTCTACCGCACGCAGACGGGCGCCGACGGGCGGTTCGCGTTCCAGTTTCTGGGGCCGCAGCCGCTGTTCGTCGTCGCCCTGCGCGACGCCAACCGCAACCGGCGGGCCGATGCCGGCGAGGCCTTTGCCGGTCCGCCGCGCGCCGTTCTACCTCCCGACACGGTTGCCGTCGCCGCGCCGTGGCTGCTGGCCCTGGCCGACACGGCGGCGCCCCGCGTCGAGCGCCTCCGGTCGTACAGCCGCACCCGCCACGCCCTCCGCTTCCGCGCGCCCATCGCCCGCGCCGAGGGTTCGTGGACGCTGGCCGACACGCTGGGAAACGCCGTCCCCGTCGCCTTTTACCTGACGCCCGCCAACCCGCGCGAGGTGTTTCTGGAGACGCCGCCCCTCGACGCGCCGCGCTACCGGCTGACGTTCGGCGCCGTCGCCGACAGCGCGGGCAACCGGCTCGCGGGCGGAACAGAAACCCTCGTCCCCTCGACTGCGCGCGACACGTTCGGGCTGCGCTTCGTGGCGTTTCTGCCCGCCGACGGGCCCTTGCGCCCCGGCGAAAGGGCCGGCGTGCGCTTCAGCCGCCCCCTGCCCGACAGCCTGCTGGAGGGCCTCGTCGTCGCCGTCGCGCCCGACAGCACGGAGACGCCGCTCGTCCTCACGCCCCTCGACGGCACGGCGTACACGTTTCCCATCGAGGACTCGCTGCGGGTGCGCGTGCACGCCGAAAGGCTGGGCGAGGCCGGGCCTGCCGAGCGCCCTTTCACCCGGCTGGGCGCCCGCGAACTCGGCGGCATCGCCGGAACCGTGGCGGCGCCCGACGCCCTCCGCGTCGTCGTCGAGGCGCGGGGCGCGGGGGGATTTCTGGCCCGGACGCAGCCCGACGGCGGAGGGCATTTTCTGCTGCCGGGGCTGGCGCCGGGCGCCTACCAGATCCGCGCCTTCGAGGACGCGAACGGCGATGGGCGCTGGAACGCCGCCCACCTGGCCCCGTACCGCCCCGCCGAGCGCGTCCGCTGGGCCGCCGAGCCCGTCACCGTGCGCGCCCGCTGGGACAACGAACTCGCCGACACGCTGCGCTTCGAGTAGCCTTCCGCCCCCGCCCATGCCCGACTTCGCGACGCCCGGCCTGCAACTCCTGCTCACCCCCGACGCGATGCGCGCCGCCGACCGCCGGGCCGCTGATGAACTGGGATTGCCGGGCATTGTCCTCATGGAAACCGCCGGTCGCGGCGCCGCCCGCGCGATCCGGCAAGCGTGGCCCGACGTGTGCGGTGCGCCCGTGACGGTTTTCTGCGGCAAGGGCAACAATGGCGGCGACGGCTTCGTGGTGGCGCGCGTGCTGGCCGCGTGGGGCGCCGACGTGCACGTCTTCACGACGGCCCCCGACGCCGACCACACCCCCGACGCCCACCACCACCTCGCCACCCTGCGCGCCGCGCAGCCTTTTCTGCCCGGCCTGCGCATCGCGCCTTTCGAGAACCTGGTGCAGGTGGCCGCCACGCGCCCGGCGCGCTTTTTCGTTGACGCGCTTTTCGGGACGGGCGTGGCGG
>CBDUCD010000435.1:0-2590 GCA_965365535.1 uncultured Rhodothermales bacterium
TGATGGGCGCCTACCAGGACATCATGGGCGACATGCACAACCTGTTCGGGCGCGTGACGGAAGCGCACGTGTACGTGGACGACGAGGAGGAAGGGGGCTTTTACGTCGAGCAGGTGCTCGACGGGCAGAGCGTCGAGGACATCCTCCGACTCGTCCAGTATTTCCCCAACGACCTGGTGCGGCGCATGGACAAAATCGTGCGCGGCGAGGTGCGCAGCGGGCGGCTGCGGCCCCGCGAGGGCGTCGGGCTGCTCGACCTCTACCGCAGCGCCTTCCAGTATTCGACGTACCTCGACAACGAGCAGGAAATCCGATGACCGCCCCGCGCTCCCTTCTGCTGCTGGCCGCCGGGCTGGCCCTCGCGGGCTGCGCGCCCCGCCCGGCCCCGCTGCGCGCCCCGGCGCCCGTCGCCGCGCTGCCGCCCACGCCCCGCGCCGACGGGCCGCTGCGCCTGCAACTCGTCTATCCGCCCCCCGGCGCCCTCCGCCCCGACGCCGACTCGACGTTCGTGTTCGGGCAGACGGGCACGGGCCGCGCGCGCCTCTTCATCAACGGCTACCCCGTGGACGTGGCCGCGAACGGCGCGTTTCTGGCGTTTCTGCCCACGGCGCGGCAGTACCGGCTGACGGCGCGCCGGGGCCATCAGCGCGACACGCTGGTGTACCATTACGCCGTGCCACCGCCCGCGCCGCCCGCCGCCGAGGCGTTCGCGCCCCGCACCGCCCGCGTCGTGGCCGGCCTCGACACGCTGGCCACGGGCTCGCAGATTGCCGGCGGCGCCCCCCTCCCCGGCGCCGACCGCCGCTGGTTTTTCCCCCTGGGCACCCGCGTGCAGGTGGATGGCGAGCTGGCCGGCGGCGCCCAGTACCGCGTCCGCCTGACGCCCGCCACCGCCGCGTGGGTGGATGCCGACGCGATTGCGTGGGATTCTTCAGAGGCGGCGCCTGCCCGCTCGCCCCGCCTCGACGCGCACGCGGGCTACACCGATGTCGTCTTCGGCACGCGCTGGGCGCCGTTTCTCGTCGAGGCGATGCCGCGCGAGGCGCGCATCACCATTTACGGCAGCGGGGCCGTGCCGGCGTTCGCGCCCGGCGCCGGGCTGTCCGCCCTCGACGCCCTGACGGCGCCCGACAGCACCGTCGTGACGGCCCGCATGGACGGGCCGCTGTGGGGCTTCAAGGCGTTTTACGACGGCGAGGGGCGCCTCGTGGTGCGGCTGCGGCGGGCGCCGCGCCTCGACCCGGCGCACCCCCTGCGCGGCGCCCGCATCGTCGTGGACGCGGGCCACCCGCCCGGCGGCGCGACCGGCCCGACAGGGTTGCGCGAGCCCACGGCCAACCTCGCCGTCGCCCTCCGCCTGGCCGAAGGGCTGCGCGCCGCGGGCGCCACCGTCCTCATGACGCGCACCGGCCCCGACGCTCCCGCCAGCGCCACGAGCCAGGCCACCGACCTGTGGGCGCGCGTGGATTCCGCCGTCGCGTGGAACGCCGACGTGCTCGTGAGCCTGCACAACAACGCCTTCCCGGACGGCGTCAACCCGTTCCGGCACGTGGGGACGGAGACGTACTACTTCCACCCCTTTGCGCAGCCCCTCGCCCGGGCGCTGCTCGACGAGATCGCGCCCGTGACGGGCCTGCAACCCCTCGGCGCCAAGGCCCGCAGCCTCGCCCTCGTGCGCCCCACGTGGATGCCGTCCACCCTCACGGAGTCGCTTTTTCTGATGTTTCCGCAGCAGGAGGCCGCGCTGGGCGACGCGGCGTTTGTCGAAAAGCTGGCCGCCGCCCACCTGCGCGGCATCGAAAACTTTCTGCGGCAGGCGCTCGGGCGCTGACGCTGCCATCTTCCCGTAACAGGCGCCGCCCGGCGTTTGCCCCTCTGCCGCCGGCGCCGTACCCTGCCCGAAACCCCGAAAAACCATGCGCGGCGCCCGCCTCTACACCCTGCTCGTCGTTATCGCACTCAGCCTGCTGCTCATCGTCATGGTGCGGTCGTGCCGCAGCGGCAACAACCCGCAGAGCAACGACGACGCGGTGCCCGTAGCGCCCTCGACTTCGCTGGCGCTACCGGCCCTGCCCCTGGCGTAGCAGGTCGCTGTACGAGGCTGCCACCAGGTCGGCATCCGCGACGCCCAGCAGCGTTTTGAAGCGCCGGGCGTCCCTTTCCAGCGCCGGGCGCGGGCGCGTGCCGTCGGTGTCAATGGCCTCGACTTCGACAAACGTGCCCAGCCCGTCCACCCGGTCGAGGTGGATTTTGACGTGCTCCACGAAATAGATGGCGCGCGTTTTCTCGACCACGACGTCCACCGCGAAAGCCGCCGTCAGCACGGCCCGCAGCGCGCGGGCGTCGGCGGGATGGTAAAGCGTGACGACGGACGTTTTGACGCCCTTTTCGTCGGCGCGATGGTAGTGGATGAGGGCGGTTTCGACCGTGCCCTCGCGCAGCTTGAGGCGCCCGTGCGCGCCCGCGAAGTACGTGTCGCGCTGCCGGTCGAGGCCGGCAAAGCGGGCGCCCATGCTTTCGAGCGTGCTTTGCACCCCTTCCAGCCGGGCGCAGCGGGCTTTGAACTCGGCGTTGAGGGCAGCGGGCATGG
>CBDUCD010000436.1:0-2586 GCA_965365535.1 uncultured Rhodothermales bacterium
GATGCCGACGCCCTCGAACGGCTCTGCCGCCGCTGGCAGGTGGCAGAGCTTTCGCTTTTCGGCTCCGTCCTCCGCGACGACTTCCGCCCGGACAGCGACGTGGACGTGCTCGTGCGTTTTGCACCGGAGGCGCCGTGGAGCCTGTGGGACCTGGTGGACATGAAGGCCGACTTTGAGCGGCTTTTCGGGCGCAAGGTGGACCTCGTAGAGGAGGAGGGCTTGCGTAACCCCTTCCGCCGCCACGAAATCATGCGCACGCGGAGGCCCGTTTATGCGACCTGAAGCACGCGACGCGGCGCTCCTGTGGGATATGTGCGCGTACGCCCGGGAAGCTGCCTCGTTTGTCGAAGGCATGACGTACCACGCATTCACAAAAGATCGCCGCACCCAGCTTGCCGTCGAGCGCGCCGTGGAAATAGTGGGGGAAGCGGCGCGCAAGGTTTCACGGACGTTTCAGCAGGCGCACCCGGACGTTCCATGGCAAAAAATCGTTGCGCAGCGACACGTGCTGGCCCACGAGTACGGAGAGATCAAGTTAGATCGTGTGTGGCGCATCGCGACGGAGCATCTGCCTGCGCTCGTCGCGCAGCTTGCGCCGCTGATTCCCGAGCCGCCCGATTCTGATTGACCGGGCCGTGTCACGCGCGCGCTGATGGGGGCCAACACCGGGCTTCGGCTACTCGCGGCCCGCGGCTTCGGGGGTGAAGGCCGGGGTGCAGACGGCCCAGTACTCGGCCTCCTCGCTGCCGGGGTTGGTGTAGCGGATGCGCTCGCCCGCCCGGCACAGAATCGTCTCGCCGGCCTGCACGTCGGTCGCGCCGCCCGCGTGCTCGACGCGGATGGTGCCGCGCACCACTATCGTCACCTCGTCAAAGGCGGGCGTCTGGAAGGGCTCGTCCCAGCCCGGCGGCGCGATCATGTGCGCCACGCTGACCGCTGCCGTGCCCGTGGCGACGTGTCCGGCGAACTCCTCGATGGTTTTGCCGCCGGGCGCGGGGATGGGGACGGGTTTGCTGACGTGCTGGGGCATAGAGGCAGAGGAGAAGGGGGCGGCTATTTGACCTGCTCGACCTGGCCGGCGCGGTAGCGGAACACGAACAGGGCGTCGTTGACCTGCCCGTCGCGGAAGTCGAAGTCGAGGGCGAGGCCGTGGTAGCGGGGCGCCCGGCGCAGCGCCGCCCCCACCGACCCCGAGGCGTCCAGGTTTTCGATGAGAAAGCGGCCCAGGTCGTAGCCCGCAAACGCCAGCCGCTGCATCGCAAAGTCCGCGTTGGTGAGGCTTTTGCCCGTGCGCGCGGCGTACTGCTCGCGGAAGCGCCGCACGCCCGCGTCGGCGTCGTCGGGGGCGAAGTCGTTGGTGTAGGTGACGGTGTAGCGGCTGGCGGCTGTGGTGTTGGCGCGGCGGTGCCACTCGGCGTTGCCCAGCACGCGGGGCGTGGCGCCCGTCTTGTCGAGGGCGGCAAGGGCGTTGCGGATGTCGGACTCGGCGTTGCTGCCCGAGACGGGCAGGTAGAGCGCGTCCACCTGGGCAAGGGCGTCGGGGTCGAGGGTTTCGTCGAGCCGCGCCCAGCCGCCGCGCGCCGGGATCTCGGTCATAAAGGCGACGATGCCGCCCTCGCGCTGCAACTCGTCGTGGAAGCCCTCGGCCATCTGCGCCGACACGCCGTCGGCGCCGCTTTCGGCCACGATGCCAAAGCGGCGGGCGCGCAGCGACTCGAGGGCGTAGCGCGCCATCGCCCGCCCGCGCACCTCGGTGGTCGGGTTGGCCTGGAAGACGTACGTCTTGCCCCGGCTCACGCGCGGGTCCGTCGCGAGCGGCGCCACGAGGGGCACGCGGGCCGTCTCGGCGGCGCCCGCAGCGGCAAGAGCTTCTTCCGAATACAGCGGCCCCACGATTACGGCGGCGTCGCGGAGGGCGTTGACGGCGCCCCGCGCGCCCTCGGGGGTGCCCCCGGTGTCGCGGAACACCATGCGCACGCGCGGCCCGTCGCCGGCGTCGTTGTGGGCGTCCACGGCCATGCGCAGCCCGTTGAAAAAGGCCTGGGTGCGCGGCGTGTCGCGGTTCGTGAGGGGAAAGGCAATGCCGAGCGTAACCGTCGGGCGGGCCTTCGTGGGCGGCGTGCTGCGCGCCGCTTCAATGTAGCGGAGCATCCGCCGGGCCTCGGGCACGTAGCGGCTCGACGTGTAGGTGCGGGCGAACTCGTCGAAAAGGGCCTGCGCCTGCCGGTAGTCGCCCTGCCGGTACAGCGCCTTGCCGCCCATGATGAGAGCCGCCGTCGTCGCCTGGTTGAGCGGGTACTGGGTATAGACGAGGCGGAAGCGGCGGTAGGCCGTGGGGTAGTCGCCGTTCTGGAAGGCTTTCAGCGCCTGCCCGAAAATGGCGTCGGCCTCGGCGTTGCGCGGCACGACGGCGGGCTGGGCGGCCAGCGGAGCGGCGCCGGCGAGCAGCAAAAACAGCGAAATCAGCAGGCGGGGCATGGGCGGGGAGAAGTGTCGCGCGCCAAAGAAACGACGTGCCGCGCGCGTCCGCGCCCGCTCCGCGCTGAAATCACGATAAGGTCTCCGCTACTCCCACTCGATGGTCGC
>CBDUCD010000437.1:0-2582 GCA_965365535.1 uncultured Rhodothermales bacterium
GGCGCCCGTCTGCGCGCAGATGCCGTCGCAGAAAACGCCGACCGTTTTTGACGACCCCGCCCTCGTGCAGCGCTACCAGGCGACCATCACGCCCGAAGACCTGGCGGCGCACCTCTACCTCATCGCCTCGGACGCCTTCGAGGGCCGCGAGGCCTCGACGCGCGGGCAGAAGCTGGCCGCCCTCTACCTCGCCTCCGTCTATCAGCGGCTGGGGCTCGCGCCCAAAGGCTCGCCGCAGACCGACGACCCGCACGCCCTGACGCGCTTTCTCCAGCCCTTCCCCCTCTACGGGCGCCGCCTCGAAAAGGCGACGCTCACGGCCTCGCAGAACGGCCAACCCCTCGCCACGGCCACCTTTGGCCCGACGGCCAGCGACGGGCAGGCGCTGCTGCAACTCGGCGGCAAAAGCGAAAACGCCGGCGGCCTCGCCTTTGTGGGCTACGGCATCAAAGACGCCGACGCGGGCTACGACGACTACCAGGCCGCCCAGGCCGCGGGCCTCGACCTGGCGGGCAAGTGGCTCCTCGTGCTGGGCGGCGAGCCCATGCGCGACGGCAAAAGCCTCCTCACCGACAGCGGCGCGCCTTCGTCGTGGACGACGGAGTCGTTTGCCAAGGTGCGGACGGCGTTCCAGAACGCGCAGGGCTTCACGGGGCTGCTCGTCGTGGCGCGCGAGGCCGACTTTGGCGACCGCGTGGCGCGTGCCGGCGCGGCGCAGGCGACCAGCGTGGGCAGCCTGTCGCTGAACCCGCCCGAGGGCGAGGGCCGCGCCTACCCGCCCGTGTACCAGATTTCCGAAGCCTTTGCCAACACCCTGCTGGCCCCCACGGGCCAGACCGTCGCCCGGCTGGCCGACGCGATGGGCAGCACGGGCGCCCCCATCGCCCTGAATGTCGAGGGCGTTGAGGTGAAGAGTGAACTCCAGCGCGGCGTTTTCGAGGCGTCGAGCGAAAACGTGGCGGCCTTTATCGAAGGCACCGACCTGAAAGACGAGGTCGTCGTCATCTCCTCGCACTACGACCACATCGGCGTCAGCGCCACCCCCAACGCTGAGGGCGACCGCATCAACAACGGCGCCGACGACGACGGCTCGGGCACCGTCGGCGTGCTCGAAATTGCCGAGGCGTTTGCGCGGGCAAAGGCCGACGGGCACGGGCCGCGCCGCTCCATCCTGTTTCTCAACGTCACGGGCGAGGAAAAAGGGCTGCTCGGCTCGGCCTACTATTCCGACGTGCAGCCCCTCGTGCCGCTCGAAAACACCGTCACCAACCTCAACATTGACATGATCGGGCGGCGCGACCCGGAGTACGACGGCGCGCATCCCGAAAACTACGTCTATATCATCGGCTCGAATCTCATCTCGCAGGAGCTGCACGACATCAACGCGCGCGTCAACACGCTGACGGGCGTGAATGTGGAGCTAAGCGAGAAGTACAACTCGAAGGACGACCCGAATCAGTTCTACCGCCGCTCCGACCACTGGAATTTCGGCAAGCACACCATTCCGTTCATCTTCTATTTCAACGGCACCCACGAAGATTACCACGGATTGGACGACGAGCCGGAAAAGATTGATTATCCGCAGCTCGCCAGCCGCGCCCGCCTCGTCTTTGCGACGGCGTGGCAGGTGGCGAATCAGGATGCGCGCCCGGCCGTATCGGGACAGGGCTTCAACTGACGCATTCGTTTCAGCACGAATAAAAGGCGCTGCCGGCATAGTTCGGCGGCGCCTTTCTGTTTGCCTGCCCGCGATGGTAGCGCGTTGCCATGCAGGCCCGTCAGCGGACTTTGAGCACGACAAACGTGATGTCGTCCTGGTTGCCCAGTTCGCGGTCGGGCACCTCGCCGGGCTGGAGTTCGAGGCCCAGCCACTGCGCCGCACTCACCATCAGCTGCGCGATGATGTCGGCGGGCGCCTGGGCGGCGGCGCGGGCAAAGCACGCCTCGACGCGCTCGTAGCCGTACATCTCGTGGCGTTCGTCGAAAAGCTCGGCCAGCCCGTCGGTCATCATCAGCACCACGTCGCCCGACAGCACGGGGATGGACTGCACCTGGTAGGGGTAGTTGAGGGTGCCGCCGAGGGGCATGCCTTTGAGCGGGACGGTTTCGACGCGCTGCGTGGCGTGGCGGTACACGAGGGCAGCCGGCATACCCGCCCCCACGAACTCGATGTGGTGGTCGCGCACGCGCGCCAGCGCCATGGCCATGAACATGCGGTGGAACTTCATCTGCCGCAGCGCCCACGTGGCCCGCCGCACGATGGCGTCGAGGTGCTGCTCGCCGGCGAGCAGCAGAAACAGCCCTTTCACCGCCGTCACGACGGCGCCGGCGGCGGCCCCGTGCCCCGTGGCGTCGCCCAGGGCCACGGTCAGCGTGGCGTCGCCGTCGAGGTGGAAGTCGTAGTAGTCGCCGCCCACCTCGGTGGCGGTGCACATAAAGGCCGCCACCTCGACGGACGGGTGCTCGGGCAGGCGCTCGGGCAGCATCGAAAGCTGGAGCTGGCGGGCGCTTTCGAGTTCGGCGGTTTTGCGCTCGTTTTCGGCGTTGAGAAAGCTGGCGCGCGCCTCGGCGGCTTCGAGGCG
>CBDUCD010000438.1:0-2580 GCA_965365535.1 uncultured Rhodothermales bacterium
TTCCGGGTGACGGGCGAGAGCACCACGCGGCCCGGCGCCCGGCGCGCGGCGCTCTACGAGGCCGAGAAAAACTACCGCTCCTACCACCCGTCGTACCGCATCGAAAGCCCGTTTCCCGAGGCCTTTGCCGACAGCGACGGCACGCAGTGGAAGCGCGTGCCGGCCTCGCAGCGCGACAAGATGGGCGACTACTCCTTTACCACGTCCGATGGCGAGGAGGACTTTGCCGACATCGAGCAGATGCTCGCGTGGGACGTGCGCCCCGCCGGCTCGGAGGTCGAGGAAGAGGACTGAGGGCTGCCGCGCGCGGTGCTTTTCCCGAAGGGCAGGCTTACCCGCTTGCCCTTTTTGCGTGCGCCCCGGGCGGCGTTTTGCGGAGCAGCCAGAGGGCGTGCGCCACGCCGGGCACGTAGCCCGCGAGCGTCAGCGCGAGGTTGAGCCAGAAGGCGCCTGCCGCACCCACGCGCAGGTACACGCTGAGCGGCGGCGCGACAAGGGTAAACACGAGGCGGCCCTTGCTCATGCGTCCTGCCCGGCAGGCGCGGCAAGGGCGCGGGCCTTGACGCCGGCGAGATAGGCGCGGGCCTCGTCGTCGCCTTCGGGGAGGGCGTCGAGGGCGAGGGCCTGGCGCAGCGCCCCCATCGCCGGGCGCTCCTCGCGGGGCAGCAGGCGGACGAGTTCGTCGAACAGGCGCCCGCGCCGCAGCGCGTCGTCGCGGTGCCGCATCATAAAGGCAAAGGCGGCGTCGTGCTCGTTGGGGATGTCGCCCTCCAGGATGGCCTCTTTGATCCGTTCTTTGAGGATGCCCACGGCCAGCCCCTCGCGCACGCCCAGCGCGGCCATGATCTCGTTGCCATCAACGGGAGGCTGGAAGGCGCGCAGGCGGTCTTTTTCCTCGACCAGCGCCATCTTCGCCTCGACGGCGTCGAAGCCGCGCAGGTAGCGGCGCACGCGGCGCGGGTTTTTGCTCGTCAGGTCGGCGCGCACGAGCGTCATCAGATCCTCCACCTTGTCGCCCGCGTCGAAAAGGAGGCGGCGCACGGCGCTGTCGGTCACCTCGTCGTCCACGAGGGCGTGGGGGCGGTGGTGCAGGCGGACGAGGCTGCGCACGTAGTCGAGGCGCGCGTCGAGGGGCAGCTTGAGGCGGCGGAAAACGCCCTCGACCATGCGGCTGCCCACGTCGTCGTGGGCGTGGAACGTCCAGCCGGTGCCGGGCACCCAGCGCTTGGTGCGCGCCTTGCCGATGTCGTGCAGGAGGGCGGCCCAGCGCAGGTAGCGCGTCTCGTCGGGGTCGCGGCGGGCCGTGGCGGCGGCCACATTGTCGAGCACCTGGAGCGTGTGGTAGAAGTTGTCTTTGTGGCCGACGCCGTCAATGGCCTCGACGCCCGCGAGGTCGGCCAGCTCGGGCAGCAGGTGCGCCAGCACGCCGCCCTCGAACAGCACGCGCCAGCCCCCTGACGGGCGCGGCGTGGCGATGAGTTTCTGCAACTCGGCCTCGACGCGCTCGGCAGAGACGATCTCGACGCGCGCGGCTTCCTCCCGCATGGCGGCCAGGGCGGCGGGGTGGACGCCGAAGCCGAGCTGGGCGGCAAAGCGGGCGGCGCGCACCATGCGCAGCGGGTCGTCGCGGAACGTCTGCGCCGGGTCGAGCGGCGTCCTGAGCACGCCCGCATCCAGGTCGGCCAGGCCGCCGAAATGGTCAATGAGGGTGCCGAACGCGCCGGGCGCCAGGTCGAGGGCGAGGGCGTTGACGGTGAAGTCGCGCCGGGCCAGGTCGTCGGCCAGCGTGCCGGCCTCCACGTCGGGCTTGCGCGAGTGGCTGCGGTAGCTTTCGCGGCGGGCGCCGACGAATTCGAGCACGTGGCCGCCGTGTTTCCGGGGCAGCCGGATGGCGGCGGTGCCGAAGGCGGGGTACACGTGGACGGTTTTGCCGCCCAGCGCCCGGGCCACGGCGCCTGCCAGCCCTTCGCCCGACGCCGCGCCGACGGTCACGAAGTCGAGGTCGGTGGTAGCACGGGCCAGCAGCAGGTCGCGCACCAGCCCGCCCACGGCGTACACCTCGACCTTTTCGCGCGCCGCCACCTCGCCGACGCGGCGGAGCACGTCGTGGTACGGGGCGTCGGCAAGAAGCACGGCGAGGTCGGCCATAACAGCGGGTGGACGGGCGCCCGGGTACGCCCCGCGCCCGGCCCGCGATCCCCCCGCGTGCCGTTCAGGAGCGCACGCGGCGCGGCGCGGCGGCGGAGGCGTCCGGGTCGGCGTCGGCGTCGGGCAGGGCGATGCGCGGGGCGGGGCCGGTGCGCTCGTCGGTCACGATGGCCTCGAGCGTCTCGACGCGCCGCTGAAGCTGGGCAATGCGCTCGTGCTCTTTTTCGAGCGTCTCGGTCAGCAGCTGCACCGTCTGCCCGCCCTGCTTGCCGCCCAGCCCGGCCATCTTCTCGCGGTGCTTGAGCACGATGGACACCATCCCCGTGAGGATGGCGAGAATCGGGACAAAGAGCATGGCGATTTCGAAAGGCATGGCAGCGGGGAAAGGTCTGGCGCAAAAGGTACGACGGGTGCAGGGCGAGGTTACGCGCC
>CBDUCD010000439.1:0-2556 GCA_965365535.1 uncultured Rhodothermales bacterium
CCGCTATCCCTCCCTCTCCACCCCCTTCGGGTGCGCCACGTACGGGCGGATGACGGCTTCGGGAAAGGCGGCCACGCGCGCAAAGTCGGACGTGCGCGAAAACTCGTGCAGCGTGCCGTCGCGCTCGCGGATGAGGATGGCCGCCCACGACGGGCTGTAGGTCGCGTTGCGCGACTGCCCGAAGTGCACGTAGTACCGGGCGTCGTCGCCAGCCGTGGCGGGGGTGGAGAGGCCCTGGGCGACGAGCCAGCGCGCCGTCCGGTCGAGCCACGCCGCCTGCTCGGCCTCGCCGGGCGCCTCGTCCACGAAAGTGACGGCGGGAAAGCGGCGGTCTATAAAGCGGCGCGACAGGTCGGCCAGCACGCGGTCGTCGTGGTGCATCCAGCGTTTGAGACTTACGAGCACGTCGGTGTCGTCGAGGGCGCAGAACGTCTCGCGCACGTCGGGCCGCGCCAGGTCGGCCTCGGTGATCGTGTGCGTGAGCAGGTAGAAAAGGGCGGGGGCGCACGCCTCGCGGATGCCCGGCGCACGCCCTTCGGCGAGGGCGCGCACGCGGGCCAGGGCGGCGCGCAGCACGTGGTCGCCGGCGAGGACGGTTTTGTGCAGGTACACCTGCCAGTACATCAGCCGCCGCGACAGCAGGAAGTTCTCGACGGCGTAAATCCCCTTCGACTCGACGGCCAGCCGGCTGCCCGCGCCGCCCTCGATGGGCTCGACGCGCAGCGTCTTGATGAGTCGCTGCACGCCCACCTCGCCCTCGACGACGCCCGTGTAGAACGAGTCGCGGCGCAGGTAGTCGAGCCGGTCCACGTCGAGCTGGCCCGAGACGAGGCTGTGGAAAAACGGACGCGGGTAGGCGCCGTCGAACATGTCGAGCGTGAGGCCGAGGCGGCCGCCGAGCCGCGCGTCGAGGGCGACGATGAGGGCGCGGCTGACGGCCTCGTGGGGCACGCCGGGCAGCAGGTCGTGTTCGAGGGTGTGCGAAAACGGGCCGTGGCCGATGTCGTGGAGCAGGGCGGCGGCAAGGGCGGCGGTGTGCTCGTCGGGCGAGATGGGCGTCCCCTTTTCGGCCAGCGTGGCGAGGGCGTCCTGCATGAGGGCCATCGCGCCGAGGGCGTGGCCAAAGCGCGAGTGCTCGGCGCCGGGAAAGACGAGGTGGCCCACGCCCAGCTGCCGGATGCGGCGCAAACGCTGCACCTCGGGCGCCTCGATGAGTTCGAGGATGACGTTTTTGGGCACGGAGATAAAGCCGTGGACGGGGTCGGAGAATATCTTGAAGCGGCTTTCCATCGGGGCGTTCTGCTGCGGCGCCCAATCTACACCGCATCTGCCCGTGCCGCTGCCCGTCCACCTTGCCGTGCCCGACGCCTTCCGCGCCCGCGCCGCGTACGCCCTTGAAACCCTGCTCGACGGGCTGAACCTGGCGCCCGCGTGGACGGACGCCGCGCCCGTTCTGTCAGTCGGCATCGTGCCTGCCGCCGCGCCCGTCGCGCTGGCCATCAGCCCCGCCGCGCTCGACTTTTTCGCCTCGCGCCGCCCCTACCGCGCCGCCGACGCCTTTCTCGTCGCCACGCCCGGCGGCCCCGTGCCCGTGCTGTGGGGCACGCCCGACCAGCCGGACTGGGTTTCGTCGGCGTTCTACTGGCTGTCGGGGTGGGGCGAGGGAGGGGCGGCGCGGGTGGACCGGCACGGGCGGGCGCCCTTCGAAGATTCGCTCCAGCACGCGCTGGGAATCGCCCACGTGCCCGTCGTGGACGCCTACGCCGCTGCCCTGGGAAGCCGCCTGGCTGCTGCGGGCTGGCCGCCGCGCCCGCGCCTTTTCAGCGGCAACACGTGGATGCTCTGCCCCACGCACGACGTTGACGCGCGCCGCAAGTGGACGCCCAAATCTCTGTGGCGACTGGCGCTCCGCCCTGCCGAGGCCGCGGGCGTGGTGCGGCACGGCGATCCGTACCGGCGCGGGCTGGAGCGCCTCGTGGCCGAGGAAAACCGGCGCGGGGTGGGCGCGACGTACTATTTCAAGGGCGGCGCGGGCGCGCCCGAAGACCACGCCTACCGCCTGTCGCACCCCGACTTCCGGGCCGTTTTCGGCGAGCCTCGCTTCGAAGTCGGCCTGCACCCGTCGTACCACGCCTTCGACCAGCAGGCGGTGCTGGAGGCCGAAAAGGCGCGGCTGGCGCGGGCGGCGCGCCGGCCCGTCGAGGCTATCCGGATGCACTACCTGCGCTTCCGCCCCGCCCACACGCCGGCGCTGCTCGACGCACTCGGCTTCACGACGGACAGCACGCTGGGATGGCCGGCGCGCGAGGGCTGGCGGCGCGGCACGTGCCGCCCGTTCCGCCTGTTCGACGAGTCTGCCGACCGGGCCACGGAGGTCTGGGAAATGCCCCTCGCCCTGATGGACGCGACGCTGTTCGGCTACCGCGCCCTCGACGCCGACGCGGCCTGGCACGCCACGCGCGCGCTCCTCGACGCGGCCCGGCACTATGGCGGCGCGTGCGTGGCCCTCTGGCACAACAACGCCTGGGACGGCCCCGGGGGCCGGATGGCGGGCGC
>CBDUCD010000440.1:0-2555 GCA_965365535.1 uncultured Rhodothermales bacterium
AGTCGGCGCCGTAGCCCGCCACCACGTCGTCGGGGTTGACGACGTTGCCGCGGCTTTTCGACATCTTGTGCGCCCGCGCGCCCACGCGCACATCGGGCTGGGCGCGCAGGACGAAGCCGTCGCCGCGCTTTTCCACGTCGGCGTCGGCCACGCGCACGGGCTGGACGGGCTGCCCGTCGGGCGCCACGAACACCGCCGCGCCGTTTTCCAGCTTTTCCTCGACGCCCTCCGCCGACACGAACGCGCCGCCTGCCGTCTGGTAGGCCGTGTATTCCTGCTCGCCCAGAATCATGCCCTGGTGCACCAGCCGCCCGAAAGGCTCGGGCGTGGAGACGACGCCCAGGTCGAACAGCACTTTGTGCCAGAACCGGGCGTAGAGCAGGTGCAGCACGGCGTGCTCGGCGCCGCCCACGTACAGGTCAACGGGCATCCAGTAGCGCTCTTTTTCGGGACTGACGAGCGCGTCGGGGTTGTGGGGGTCGAGAAAGCGGAGGTAGTACCAGCACGAACCCGCCCACTGCGGCATCGTGTTGGTTTCGCGGCGGGCGGGCTGGCCGTCGAGCGTCGTGTTTACCCAGTCGGGGGCCGTGGCGAGGGGGCCTTCCATCGTGCCGCTGGGCTTGAAGTTTTCGAGTTCGGGCAGCCGCACGGGCAGGTCGGCGTCGGGCACGAGGCGCGGCTGCTCGTCCACGAACACGACGGGAAAGGGCTCGCCCCAGTAGCGCTGCCGCGAGAAAATCCAGTCGCGCAGGCGGTAGTTGACCTGGCGGCGCCCCACGCCCTCGTTTTCGAGCCACGCGATCATCTTCGCCTTGGCCTCCGCATTGTCCAGCCCATCAATGGAGACGCCGTGCGTCGAGACTTCGAGCGCCCGGTCGGCGGACGACGAGCGCACGTGCGGGCCGTCGCCCGTGTAGGCGCGGGCAAGCTGGCCGTCGTCGCCCATCTCGCCGCCGGCCACCACCTCGCGGATGGGCAGCCCGAACTGCCGCGCAAAGTCGAAGTCGCGCTCGTCGTGGCCGGGCACGGCCATGATGGCGCCCGTGCCGTACGTCGCCAGCACGTAGTCGGCGATCCAGATGGGCAGGTGCTCGTCGTTGACGGGGTTGGTGACAAACGCGCCCGTGAACACGCCGGTCTTTTCGCGCCCCGTTTCCTGCCGTTCCAGGTCGCTTTTGCGCTTTGTCTGCTCGACGTACGCCGTTACGGCCTCCTGCTGCTCGGGCGTCGTGACGGTTTGCACGAGGGGATGCTCGGGGGCGAGCACCATGTACGTCGCGCCGAAAAGCGTGTCGGGGCGCGTCGTGAACACGCGGACGCGCTCGGCGGGAAAGCCCATGATCTTGAAGTCAACCTCGGCGCCCTCGCTGCGCCCGATCCAGTTTTTCTGCATCTCGAGCGTCGAAGCAGGCCACTCGACGAGGTCGAGGTCTTCGAGGAGGCGGTCGGCGTAGGCGGTAATTTTGAGCACCCACTGCCGCATGGGCACGCGGAAAACGGGATGGCCGCCGCGCTCGCTTTTGCCGTCCACGACTTCCTCGTTGGCGAGGACGGTGCCCAGCGCCGGGCACCAGTTGACGGGCACCTCGTCGAGGTAGGCCAGCCCGCGTTCGTAGAGGCGCTCGAAAATCCACTGCGTCCAGCGGTAGTATTCGGGACTCGTCGTGTCCACCTCGCGGCTCCAGTCGTACGAGAGGCCCAGCATTTTGAGCTGCTCGCGGAAGCGCCCGATGTTGCGCTCCGTCGTTTCGCGCGGGTGCGTGCCCGTCTCGATGGCGTACTGCTCGGCGGGCAGTCCGAAGGCGTCCCAGCCCATGGGGTGAAGGACGTTGAAGCCCCGCATCCTTTTGTAGCGCGCCACGATGTCCGTCGCCGTGTACCCTTCGGGATGGCCCACGTGCAGGCCCGCCCCGCTGGGGTAGGGAAACATGTCGAGCACGTAGTACTTGGGCTTCGTCGTGTCGAGACTGTCGGGCAGCCGGAAGGTGCCGTGGCTTTCCCAGTAGGCCTGCCATTTCTGTTCGACTTCGGAAAACGGGTAGCTCGCCATGCAGGTCGCGGATAGGGGATGTGAGGGTGTAGAAACGCCCTGAACCCGCCCCGGCGGCGTCAGGTTCGGCCCGAAACCCCCGCCGTCATGCCCGACCTCCAGGCCCTTCTCGCCGACGCCCGCACCATCGCCGTCGTGGGCTGCTCGGACAGCCCGGCCCGCACCTCGTACCGCATTGCGCGCTACCTGCAGGATGCCGGCTTCCGCGTCATCCCCGTCAACCCCCACCACGAAAAGGTGCTGGGTGAAAGGTGCTACCCCTCCGTCGAAGACATCCCGTTTACCGAGAGCGTGGACGTCGTGTGCATTTTCCGGCAGCCCCGTTACACCGCCGACATGGTGCGGAGCGCCGTCCGCCGCGCCCGCGAAACCGAGACGGCGCCCGCCATCTGGACGCAGCTGGGCGTGAGCAGCGCCGAGGCCGAAGCCCTCGCCCGCGACGCCGGCCTGCCGTACGTGCGCAACCGCTGCATCATGGTCGAGCACGCGCGGTAGGCGCCGCCGC